>NZ_RZTI01000181.1:0-9166 GCF_003997275.1 Mesorhizobium sp. M6A.T.Ce.TU.002.03.1.1 | reverse complement strand
GGCGAGCACGACCACCGGCGACGGCCAGTCCGGCGGGCTCTGGAAAAACCCACCTGGCCTCGATCTGGCGCGCCCGCGCCGGGGCCGTGACAGTCGATGTCAGGCGCATCGGCGACTGCATGGCGGGCCTCGGCGCGCGGCCTGCCCTGATCGACGACGTCGATGCCGGCGCGGTCGATGAAGAGGGGCTGTTCCATCTGATCAATGCGGTGCGCGGGGCCGGCTCGACCTTGCTCTTGACCGCGCGGCGCTTTCCGTCCGCCTGGGGCGTTAGGCTTCCGGACCTCGCTTCGCGGCTGAAAGCGGCGGCGACGGTCGAGATCCACGAGCCCGACGATCTCTTGCTGGCCGGCGTCATCACCAAACTGTTCGCCGACCGCCAGGTCGAGGTCGAGCCACATGTCGTGCAATATCTGGTGCGCCGCATCGAACGCTCGCTGGCCACCGCGATGCGGGTGGTGGAGCGGCTCGATCGCACGGCATTGGAGCGCAAGACGCCGATCACGAGGGCGCTCGCCGCCGAAACCGTCAGCGCCATGGATGAGGGGCAGGGCGAGTTCGAGATCTGATACGACAGGCTAGCCGGTGTCCCATTTCGGGAAACCAGTACTGGCATCCATCTTGCAACGTCAGCCTTGCCGGCTAACCCCGGTCCTGATTGCGTATCAAATCAGGTTGTAGGCTCGCCGGGAGACGGGGCGGTTGGGGTTCTCCTCCCGGCGAGCTTGCCTTTGGCCGTTGTAATGGACCGTTGAATGGTCTATTTTCACTGCAAATATGGACCAGAGGATGGCCCATAGAGGAGTGGCGATGCAGGTATCCGTTACAGACGCCAAGGGACAGCTGACCGAATTGGTGCGTCGTGCCGAGGCAGGCGACGAAATCATTCTGACCCGTCACGGTCATGCGGCCGTGCGCCTGGTTCCCGTCAAGGCAGTGCCGGACAGGAAAAGCCGTCGGGCACTGCTGGAGGCGATGCGCGCATCCGGCGCCGCGAGGGCAAAGGCCGGGCCATCCGCCGCGCGAAGCCAGGATTTCCTCTACGGTGATGATGGCCTGCCTGAATGATCGTGGTCGATACCTCGGCGCTGATGGCGATCGTTCTTGACGAGCCGGAGGCTGATGTCTGCATCGCGGCGCTCGAGGCTGAAGACGACATTCTGATTTCCGCCGGCACCGTGGCCGAAGCGCTGATCGTCGCGGCGCGGCGCAATGTCGGCGAAGAGCTGTCCGGCCTGATCGACGGGCTTGGTTTCGAAATTGCGGCAGTAACGCCGGCCTCTGCGCGTCGCATCGCCGAAGCCTACGCAAAGTGGGGTAAGGGCGTTCACCCGGCCGCGCTCAATTTCGGTGACTGCTTCGCCTATGAGGTGGCCAAGGAACATGCCTGCCGCCTGCTTTATATCGGCGACGATTTTTCGAGGACCGATATCGAAAGCGCTCTCTAAGCATGGGTTGTCTGCGCCACATGCGCGCGACAAGGCGACAGGGTCGACGCTCCCACCTATGAGCTTTCCCTTGAAATAATGCCGGCGATATATTTTGACCGAGAGCCGTCCCACCCGCAGGCTGTGCATCGGCCGTTTTTGAACTGATGTTCGCAGGCGGGGTACCCATAGAGATGAAACGCGCATTCAGCACAAAGGCTGGCCATTGCACTGCTTTCGACGAAATATATGCTGCCGTATTCGTCGCAACTCGTGATTGATCGGTCAGTCATTGGCTCACCTCGCACTTCCGCTTCAGCCCGATCGCCTGGCGCGGCCACCGCAACAGCCACAGCGGCTTGGGCTTCCTCTGCATCATCGTGCGGTTGGTCGTGGCATCATAGACCTCATCAAACACACGCATCTTCCAGCGGCAGTCGACGCGGGGCAAGCACGGCTGGGCCACCGCTCAGCGCTCGCCGGCCACAAGCGCCGCTCGTTCCACGCCAAAACGCCTGCGGTAATCGCCCGGCACCAGGCCGGTTATCCTGGCGAACACTTTGCGGAAGGAGCCGGGATCGTCATAGCCGACATCCCAGGCGATCTGGTCGATTGATCGGGTCGTCGCTTCCAGCATCTCACGCGCCTTGCCGACGCGCAGGTGCTGGCAATACTCGGTCGGCTTGAGGCCGGTGGCGTTGCGAAAGCGGCGCAAAAAAGTCCGCTCCTCCAAGGCCGCATGCTCCGCCATAGTGGCAAGCGTCACATCGCGCGCGCCTCTCGCCTGGAGCCAGTGCTGCACTTTGAGGATGGCCTCGTCGCCATGGTTCAGCCTGGGAGCAAAGGGGCTGTAGAAGCGCTGCTCTCGTCCCGGCGGATCCACCAGCATGAAACGGGCAGTGTCCATCATGACGGTCGGCCCGAGCACCCGGTCGACGAGTTTTAGGCCGAGATCGGTCCAAGCCATGTAGCCGCCGGCGGTGATGATGTCGCCATCATCGATGACCAGCTTGTCGGCATCCAGTGCGATGTCGGGAAAGCGCATCGCCAGCGCGTCGCGATAGGCCCAATGCGTCGTCGCAGCACGGCCAGACAGCAGGCCGGCCTCGGCAAGCACGAAGGCGCCGGCGCAGACCGAGCCGAGCGTCGCGCCTGCCGCATGGCGGGCCCTGAGCCAGTCGGCGTAGGGCGCGGCCGCCCCGCGAGCGATCGGATCGCCTAGGGTCGGAGGCAAGATGACCATGGCAGGTCCATTGCCGGGGCCGGGCTCGCTGTCGAAGGTGCGGATGACCGTTTGGCTCGCCTCCTGCCACTGCCAATGGCTGACACGAAGCCTCTGCGCGTCCGGCGACCGTTCGGCGGCCAGCCGGTTGGCCAGCTGGAAGAGATCGGTCAGGCCAAGAACAGCCGCTTCCTGAACGCCGGGATACACAACGAGGCCGATTTCGACCGGATCACGCGCCGCAACCATCTGTCAGTTTTGCCATGTCCAATGTCTATTTTGCCAATTCTCACCATGACCCCATTGCAGTAGCTTGTCCACAGGAGGAACGGACCTTCGCCCAACCAATTCGGCCAACCACATCAAGGAGTACGACGATGAGCACATTCACCACCAAGGACGGCACCGAGATTTTCTACAAGGATTGGGGCACAGGCCAACCAATCGTGTTCCATCACGGCTGGCCGCTCAGCGCCGATGACTGGGACAACCAGATGCTGTTCTTCCTCGACAAGGGCTATCGCGTGATCGCGCATGACCGGCGCGGACATGGCCGCTCGACACAGACGGCGACCGGCAACGAGATGGACACCTATGCCGCCGATGTCGCGGCCCTGGTTGCCCATCTTGATCTCAAGAACGCCGTCCATATCGGTCACTCGACCGGCGGCGGCGAGGTGGCGCGTTACGTTGCCCGCTACGGTGGCGAAGGACGCGTCGCCAAGGCGGTGCTGATCGGCGCGGTGCCGCCGATCATGGTCAAGACCGACAATAACCCCGGCGGCCTGCCGATCGAGGTATTCGACGGCTTCCGTGCCGCGCTCGTGGCCAACCGCGCCCAGTTCTACAGGGACGTGCCGGCCGGCCCGTTCTACGGCTTTAATCGCGAGGGCGCCAAGGTCTCGCAAGGAGCTGTCGACAATTGGTGGCGCCAGGGCATGATGGGCGGAGCCAAGGCCCATTACGACTGTATCGAGGCTTTTTCCGAAACCGACTTCACCGAGGACCTTAGGAAGATCGACGTGCCTGTCCTGATCATGCACGGCGATGACGACCAGATCGTGCCGATTGCCGACTCCGCTCTGCTTGCAGCCAAGCTGGTGAAGCACGGCACGCTCAAGGTCTACAAGGGCCTGCCGCACGGAATGTGCACCACCCACCCGGAGATCATCAATCCGGATCTCCTGGCGTTCATCCAGGGCTGACGCTTCGGAGCTCAGGGCGGGCACGCTCGAAAACCCGGGCTGCCCGTCGGTCGCTTCCGTGCTTCGCCAGTCGCAG
This sequence comes from Mesorhizobium sp. M6A.T.Ce.TU.002.03.1.1, assembly GCF_003997275.1. NCBI lineage: Bacteria > Pseudomonadati > Pseudomonadota > Alphaproteobacteria > Hyphomicrobiales > Phyllobacteriaceae > Mesorhizobium > Mesorhizobium sp. M6A.T.Ce.TU.002.03.1.1. The sequence continues at coordinate 5,236 of NZ_RZTI01000181.1, read as the reverse complement.
ATGCTGCCCGGCGCAGGTGCGCCGGCAGCATGGCCGATGATTTGCTGTGAATGAATGGTCGGAGTGGAGAGATTCGAACTCCCGACCCTCTGGTCCCAAACCAGATGCGCTACCAGGCTGCGCTACACTCCGAGTCCTTGCGGGCTATAGGGTTCCGGGCTTGGCTGCGCAACCCCTAAAAGACGAAAACGGAACAAACGGCAGGCCCGTGCGGCGATCGGGGCCGGAATTGCAGCCAGCCAAGTCGCGCGCAACGGCTTTACAGCAGCGCTGCCTCAGGACCCAGGCTCCTGTCCGGTCAGACCTTTATGAAAGCGGCCGTCGCGTACATGAAGGCGACGCCGGCCGCCAGGCCGCCCATGACCGGTGGCGTGAAGAAGGCATCGATGCCCTTCTGGTTGCGGCGCATCAGATAGGCGCCGACCTCGACGATGACCTGCAGGATCGCGCCGGCGCCGATGGCAAGCGCCAGCGCCGACCATTGCGGCGCATAGGCCAGGCTGCCGAGCCACATGCCGATAACCGCAGGCCCACCGGCGAGCAAGGTCAGGCCGGCGAACGTCCACAGCGGCGGCCGCTCCTTCAGCATCGGAGCGGCGATGCCGATGCCTTCGGTAATATTATGCAGGGCGAAGCCGAGCACCAGGAAGGTTCCGAGGCTTGCCGAGCCGGCCACGAAGGCAGCGCCGATGGCAAGGCCTTCGCCGAGATTGTGAAGGCCGATGCCGAGCGCGATATAGGTGGCCAACGCCAGCCCTGTCGGCGTGCCGCGCCGCCGCCCGATCGCCATCAGGACGAGAAAGCTAGCCAGACCCGCCAGCACCACCATGACCGGCCCCTGGAACACAGCGGCTGCGGTTCCGACAAGCTCGAAGGATTCTTCGATCGTGTCGACCAGCAGAAAGGCGAGCAACCCGATGGTCAGCGCCAACAGGAAGTTCATGCCGCTCTGTCCGACACCGCGCAGCGCCGGATAGAACATGAGGCCAATGGCGACAGGCAGCACGCCGACGATGATGCCGACCAGTCCCTGCAGCTTGAGCTGTCCCGCAGTGGCGGTAGGCGTCGGCACGGCAACTTCGATCAAATGTTCGAAGGTGACGCCTGAGTTGGTTACCAGATTGACCGTGTGCGTTTCACCCAGAACCCACGGGAAAGGCAGATTGATCCACGCCGTGGAAGCACGCGCGATGGTGCCCGGCGGGTCCTGGGTGAATTGCCAGTAGGCGCCGTCGACCTGGACCTGGGCGATGGTCATCGGCTCGGAGCCGCCGGCCCTGACCAGAAGATGAAGGCCTGATGTATCGAGGACGACACGCTCGAAAGTCAGTTTCTCGACGGCGGGCGCGCCGTTTGACAATCCTTGCAGCGGATTGACGGCGATGATCCACGCCACCGCAATGGCGAGCGCGGCAAGGGGCAGGCCGATCCACAACCAACGGCTGCGCGGCCTTGCCGGTGAATCGATGGTGACGACCTTGTTCATGCCAGCGCCTCGACGACGTCGAACATGCCCATCCAGCCGAGCTCCGTGAACTCGCTTTGATGCGCGTGGAACATGTAGAGGCCCGGTTCGTGCTCGGCGAAGGTGAATTCCAGGATGCCGCGCTGGGCCTGGCACTGGATGATGAGGTCGACCGTTTTCAAGGTCGGCGTCAGCGTCGTGCCCTGATCGAAATAGTCGAAGAAATTTCCATGCAGATGAAACGAGTTGATGGGATCGAATTCCACCACATTGACCAGATAGATGCGCACCGGCTTGCCTCGCACGATGCGGATCGGCGTCTTCGCATAGGCGTGGGCGATGGTGTTGGCGGCGTAGAATTCGTTCTCCTCGTCGAAATTGGTGTCGAATCCGTTCATGACCATCACCAGCTCTTGCCAGCCGGCATTCTCGGGCGTGTCGAGAAGCCGCGACCGGGCGATCTCGGCATGGTCGGGATGGCGATCCGGGTCCGGGTCGATGACAAAGGCCCCATACATGCCCTTGTGGATGTGCCTCTTCAGCGGCAAGGCGTGGCAATGATACAGATGGCAGCCAAAGGGCTTGGCGTCGAATTCGTAGACGAACTCGCCACCCGGATCGACCAGCCCGGCGCCGGGAATTCCATCCATGCGGGCGGCATGGATGCCGTGGAAATGCATCGAGTGCGGATGCGAGCCGTTGTTCTTGAAGACGATGCGAATGCGCTCGCCTTCCTTGGCGCGCAGCGCCGGACCGGGCACGCGGCCGTTATACGTCCATGCCGGGAAGAACACGCCCGGTGCGATCTCGATCGTCTTGTCCACGGCCGTCACCTCGAACGTCCTGAGCGTGCGCCCATCGGGCAGAACCGAGACCGTCCCTCGCTCCCAGTCCGTCAGCATCGGGATCGGATCAAAACCGTTGGCGGCGTTGTCCACCTCCCCGACGGTGACCATCGCGCCATGAGCATTCATATGATGAGGTGCCGGATCGGTGGCGGCCACCGCCGCTATGTCATGACCGCTATGCTGGGCGGACTGACCGAGCGCGCTGCGGGCAGCAATCGCCGTGCCGCCCACGGCAGCAAGACTTCCTGTAAGGACGGAACGTCGGCTTATCCGATCGCGCAACCACATACCGACATCGACCATGCCAACTTTTTCCCTCGAATTCATTCGTTTGACCGATAATAGCGTCAGCTGTCAAATATAGCAATGGCTTAGTTCGGTCGCGGCATGCCCCGTGCGGCTGAACGCGCCAAGACGGTGCAACGGGCTTGGCAAGCTGCCTTGCAGCCGACGCCGTCACAGCAGATTGCGTAGTCCTCATTCTGCTTGGTTCAGGTCCGCGACAGGAGCGCAAAAACCATCGGCCTTGCCGCCGGCTGCATTGCGAAGTAATGACGGGAATACAGCGGCAGGTGCCGCTTGCACGTAGCAACGAGGTGACCATGTCCGCGCGCATTTTCAGCCCAGCCAAAACCGCGATGCAGTCCGGCAAGGCCAAGACCGGCCACTGGGTGCTGGAATTCGATCCCGAGATGCGCAAGAAAATCGATCCGCTGATGGGCTACACCACGTCGGGCGACATGCGCAGCCAGATCAGGCTCACCTTCGACACCAGGGAAGAGGCGGTGGCCTATGCCGAGAAAGAGGGGCTGGCCTTCCGTGTCGAGGAGCCGAAGGAAACCAAGCGCCGCCAGATTTCCTATGCGGAGAATTTCCGCTATGACCGCAGGACGCCCTGGACGCATTGACCGGCAAGTGCCCATCGCATAATTCAGCCGGCCTTGGCGTCGGCCCAGCGGTCCCGTAGCTCAGCTGGATAGAGCACCGGCCTTCTAAGCCGATGGTCACAGGTTCGAATCCTGTCGGGATCGCCAGTATTTTCAAAGAGATAGTACCATATTCCCGACTTCGGGAGAATGGCATTCCGATCCGTTTACAGGGTTCCGCTCCATGCGGAAATGATGGCATCGAACCGACGCTGGCCGGTCGTATCGATTGAAATCCGGCAAGAAGTCGGCGCTGTCTACGGCACGCGCGACGTGATCCAAGGCATTTGGCTTTGAAAGGTTCCACGGCAGTCGCTTTCTGGCCTGTTGTCGAGAACGTCTGGCGCTTGCGCCATCATATCAGACAAGTCTAATGTAAGTCATGATCTGGCCATTGCGCGGGCGCGGCGGCGCGCTCGGGATGGGCACTATTCATCCGGTGGATATCACGCAAAGGGAGGACGAGATGAGACTGGTTAAGTCATTTGCATTTGCTGCTGTGCTGCTTCTTTCGTCAGCACTGTCTGTGGCCGCCCAGTCGGCTCGCGAGGACATCGAAGCGGCGCTGACGAAATTCACGGACGCCTTCAACAGCGGAAACGCGGCGGCGGTGGGTCAAATGTATACCGAGGATGCTGCCGTGCTGCCGCCCGACGGCAAGCGCGTCGATGGCCGCAAGGGCGTGGAAGAATTCTGGCAGGGCGCGATCAAAGGCGGGATGAAGAATCTCACCCTGAAGGCGCTGGAAGTGGAAGAGAGCGCGAACCTCGCCTACGAAGTTGGCGCATTTACGCTCGATGTGCCGAGCAAAGACGGCGCCCTCTCCACCGTAGCGGGCAAGTACATCGTCGTCTGGAAAAAGGGCGACGACGGGACATGGCGCCTGCATCGGGACATCTGGAATTTAGGTGCGGCCCAATAGGGATTGATATCCAGGCCTTCATCGACCGCCTTGGCGAAAGGCGCGGCGGGCTTTTTTGTCTCCGTATGGAACACTGGCACGGGCAAGACGTTCGCCTCCTGCAGCAATATTTCCTGTGCGCATAGAAATGCTGCGAGATCGGATTGTCCCCTCCGATCAGCCCGCGTCCTTCCCCTCCGTGGGGCGCGGGCTTCTTCGTTCATGGAACCGAAACGACCAAGGCTCTTCGGACGACCAGCCCCTGCGTGTTGGCACCGAGCAAGGCGTGTTCAGCCTCGATGGCATCGGGCATCGGCGCTCTGAATTCACGATGATGCAACCACTGCCATCTCTTCGCGTTTAACCGCCTTCAATCCTGGTGAGCGACAAAAATGACGGCGTTCATTCCGATTACAATCTACCTGAATCGCAGGCCGATGGTGGTCGCGTCGATAGCCGACGCTGCGAAAGCGCTTCGGCAACCATGGCCATCCATGGACAAGCCGTCCCGACTTGAAGCAATCCGAATGATCGAGGAATGCCTGGCCGGACATTGCAATCACCAAGCTGCGTTCGCCGCCTTCGAGGCGGCTGCAACTGAACAGGGACTTCACAAGCAGAAGCCGCCAAGCGAAGGCCTCAAGAAATTCGACGGGGTTGCTGAAGATCTGATGTGATGTCGCCCTCACCGGTCACAGATCTTCCGCGAGGGCTCGTCTCTCGCGTCTGCGATTCTGCAACGGGGCGCGGTTTTTTAGTGTATAATAATGTTGCACGAACAAAATCTCTGGGCGAAGGGGGTTTGTCATGCCGCTTCATGGAAGAGCAGAGGATTCGGGTGTTTTCAACCCGTCCGAGCTGGCGCTACTTGGCCGCGTGTTCAATCGTTTGAAGATTGACGGCCAATCGGAACAACAGCGCGAATCGCTCGCGTCCCGAATTATTGCCAATTACATGGCCGGAGTGGTGGACGAGGAAGAACTTTTGTCGGCTTCGAAACAAGCGCTGGGGCGGTAGGCCCGGGTAAAGCAAGCTAACCGAGTTAACTCTTCCAACCGCCGGTTGGTAGAGTTAACTCGGTTAGCTTGCTTTACCC
>NZ_RZTI01000180.1:0-9750 GCF_003997275.1 Mesorhizobium sp. M6A.T.Ce.TU.002.03.1.1 | reverse complement strand
GTCGACGACGTCACGCTCGCCTTCGACACCGATAGCATCACCGGCATCATCGGCCCGAACGGCGCCGGCAAGACGACGCTGCTCAACATGCTGGCCGGCGACGTCGAGCCGAGCGCCGGCAGCGTGTCGATCGGCGGTTCGGTGAGGCGGGCCTCGGCTTTCCGCTTCGCCCGCTCCGGCGTTGCCCGCACTTTCCAGAACATCCGCGTCTTCCCGCAAATGACTGTACTGGAAAATGTCGTGGTCGCCGCCCGCTCGGTCGAGCCCGATCTTGCCAGTGCCGAGGCGGCGGCAATGCGCGAGCTTTCCCGCATGGGCCTGGAGAAATTTGCCGATCAGCCCGCCGCCGGGCTCGCCTATGGCCAGCGCCGCCGGCTGGAGGTGGCGCGGGCGCTGGCGCTGAAACCGCGCTTCCTGCTGCTCGACGAGCCCGCCGCCGGCATGAACGCGGTCGAAACTGGCGAGCTGGTTTCCATCCTCTCGGCCGTCCGCACCGAGCGGCGCATCGGTGTCGTCCTGATCGAGCACGACATGCGGCTGGTGATGAACCTGTGCGAACGCATCGTCGTCATCGACCATGGCCGCGTCATCGCCGACGGCACGCCCGCCGAAGTGCAAAAGAACCCTGCCGTCATCGCCGCCTATCTCGGCAGCCGCACCGCCCGCGCCAAGACGGGACAAGAAACGCCCGCCAACGAAACACCTGCAAGTGAAACCGCATAGCCAACGATAACAAATCCAGAAGGAGAACCGACATGCCAAAGCTTTATCGCCTTCAACGCGCCGCCCTCTATGCAGCGGTGTTCGGCACGACCGTCGCCATCGTTTCCACGGCTTCCGCCGAGGAGATCATCATTGGCGCCGCGACCGCGCAGACCGGCGGCCTTGCTCCCTACGACCAGCCGGCACTTGCCGGTCTGCGCATGGCGCTCGACGAACTCAACGCCAAGGGCGGTCTCGCAGGCAAATACACCGTCAAGCTAATCATCAAGGACACCCGCTCCGACACGGCGCAGACCGCCACCGTCGCGCAGGAACTGATCGACGCCGGCGCCAAGATCATGATCACGCCGTGTGACGCCGACCCCTCGATCTCGGCCGGCCAGCTCACCCAGCCGCTCGGCATTCCGACATTGACGCTGTGCGGCTCCGCCCCGGTGCTCACCGCCGCGGTCGGCGACGTCATGTTCGGCACCTATCCGGCCGACAATGTGCAGGCGACCGCAGTCGCCGACTTCGCCGTCGCCGAAGGCAAGAAGAAGGTCTTTCTCTTGACGTCGCCGGATTCCACCTACACCGCCAACCTGCCCGAATATTTCGGCAAGGTGTTTGAAAAGAAGGGCGGCGCTGTCGTCGGCCGCGGTACTTTCACCATGGGCCAGCCGGACTTTTCTGCCGAGATCACCAACATCAAGAGCCTCGCCGACCAGCCGGACCTGATCATGACGGCCGCCTACGAGCCTGATTTCCCGGCCTTCATCCAGCAATTGCGCGGCGCCGGCGTCACCATTCCGGTCTATGGCGCCGATGCCATCGGCACACCGACCATCAAGGGATTGGGCAAGCTGGTCGACGGCGTCGTCTACACGGCGGCCGGCTATGCCGAGCCGGGCAGCAAGCTGGAGGCCTTCAACGCCGCCTTCGCCAAATATGCCGGCCACGCGCCGGAATCGACCTATGAGGTGAATGGCTACGAGATCGGGCTGATCCTCGACCAGGCGGTCAAAACGGCCGGCTCCGATGATCCCAAGGCGATCCGCGACGCCATTGCCGGCCTCAAGGACTTTGACGGCATCACCGGCAAGATCACCTATGCCGGCACCGACCGCATGCCGCTGAGGCCCGTGGCGCTGATGCGCTATGAGGGCGGCGAGGGCAAGCACATCCAGACCATGATCCCCGACGCCGCCGACGTGCCGGCGCCGTGACATCATGCTGAGCGTCGAAGCCCTGAAAATACGTTACGGCGAAGTCGAGGCGGTGCGCCGCGTCGATCTCGCCGTCGACAGCGGCGAGATCATCGCGCTGGTCGGCGCCAATGGCGCCGGCAAGAGCTCGACGCTTGGCGCCATCGCCGGGCTGGTGCCTGCTGTATCAGGCAAAGTGGTCTTCGACGGCGTCGACATCACCGGCCTGGCGCCGGAGGCGATCGCCCGCAAGGGTGTGTCGCTGGTGCCGGAGGGCCGGCGCATCTTCGCTGGCCTGACCGTGGCCGACAATCTGCGTCTCGGCGGCGCGATGCACCTGCCGGCGACGGAGGCGAGGGCGCGCGAAGAGGAGATGCTGGAGCTGTTTCCGATTCTGCGGCGCTACCATCGCGTCAAGGGCGGCAATCTCTCCGGCGGCGAGCAGCAGATGCTGGCCATCGCCCGGGCATTGATGGGCAAACCGCGCATGGTGCTGCTCGACGAGCCGTCGCTCGGCCTTGCCCCGCAGCTGATCGACACCGTCTTCGACCTGATCGCCGAATTCCGCCGCAACGGCCTGACCATCCTTCTGGTCGAGCAGAACGTGGCGCTGGCGCTGGAGATCGCCGACCGCGCCATCGTGCTTGCCAATGGCGAGGTGGTGCTATCGGGCACCGCGAAGGAGCTCGCCACCTCGGACCTTGTCCGCCAAGCCTATCTCGGAGCCTGAACCATGATCGCGCAGCAGATCATCAATGCGGTGAGCCTCGGCGGCGTCTATGCGCTGCTGGCACTGGGGCTGGCGATCGTCTTTTCCATCGTCGGCCTGATCAACTTCGCCCATGGCGAGCTGATGACACTGTCGGGCTATGCCTTGCTTGCCGCGCTGGTTTTCGGTCTGCCGTTTCCGGCGGCGGTGCTCGTCGCCGTGTCCTGCGGCGCGCTCGCGGCAGTTGCCATGGAACGCGTCGCCTTCCGGCCGATGCGCGGCGCCAGCGTCACCAGTCTGCTTCTGACCAGCTTCGCCGTTTCGAGCCTGCTGAAGGTCGTCTTCCAGAACGGCATCTCGGCCCGGCCGCAGGCTGTCGCCATGCCTAGCTGGATGACCGGCGCCTTCTCTTTCGGCGACTTCACCATCGGTGTCGGCCCGAGCATCTCCATCGTCGTCTCGGCATTGGCCCTGATTGCGCTGGAACTCTTCCTGCGCCGCACCGTGACCGGCACGGCGATGCGCGCGGCGGCCGAGGATTTCAATGTCGTCCGGCTGATGGGCATCCCGGCCAGCCGCATCATCGCCACCGCCTTCCTGCTCTCCGGCCTGCTGGCCGGCCTGGCGGCAATGCTGTGGGTGGCGCAGCGCGCCTCCGTCGACCCGCTGATGGGTTTTACCCCAGTGCTGAAGGCTTTCATCGCCGCCGTCGTCGGCGGGCTGGGCAGCCTGCCGGGTGCTGTCGCCGGCGGCTTCCTGCTCGGTATCATCGAAGTGCTGCTGCAGGCGACACTGCCGGCGGCGGTCGCACCCTATCGCGACGCCATCGTGCTCTCCGGCGTCATCGCCGTGCTGCTGGTGCGGCCGCAAGGCCTGATCCCGGCGGTGCGCGTGCAGAGAAGCTAGTTCCTTAGTGCAAAAGTTCTGAAAGGTCGGATAGTGCTTACGTTGGCAGATCGCAAGCCTTGGAGATTGGCTGAAAACACCCATCGCTTCGTCATCCTGGGGCGGAGCAAGGAGCGAAGCGACGCGGCGCAGACCCCAGGATCCATGCCGCGACTTCAGAGCGCTGCTACGGTGCAGAATTCTGCTCCGCGGCGCCCTTCGGCCAAGATTACGGCATGGATCCCAGGGTCTCCGCGACGGAGCTCCGCTCCTGCTTCGCCCAGGGATGACGAAGTTGGAGAAGCCTCGGCCAATCCCGAACGTTGGAGATGGCCAGCACGGCAGCGACTATCAAGATCACTCATGTCGAGGAACTAGCCCCATAATGTACACCAAGCCCGAATTCGCGCCGCTCTCGCAGGACGACGTCTTCGGCCTGATCGAGGCGGCGGCCTTCGCCACGGTGGTGACGTCAGGGCCGGAGGGACTCGTCGCCTCGCATCTGCCTATCGTGCTCGACCGAAAGCGGGGAGCGAACGGCACGCTGGTGTCGCATCTGGCCCGGCAGAACCCGCACAGCGCGTTGATTGCGGAGGGCCGGGAGACGATCGCAATCTTCCACGGGCCGCATGGCTATATCTCGCCGTCCTGGTATCCGCGCAACCCGGTGCGCGACAGCGCGCCGACCTGGAACTTCGCCGTCGTCCATTGCCACGGCCGGCCGGCGCGACTCGACGATCACGCCACCGCCCGGCACCTCTTGCGGCTCGTCGACGTGCTGGAAAAGGACCGCGCCGACCGCTGGCGCATGCGCGAGCTCGGGCCGGGCGGCATGGAGCGGCGCATACCGCACATCCTTGGCTTCGACCTGCCGATCGAACGGCTCGAGGCCAAGTTCAAGGTGGGGCAGGACGAGCGGCTCTACGACACCAATGCCGCGATCGGCACGCTGGAGCGGAGCGATCCGGCACTGGCGACGATGATGAAGGCGCACAACGCGCATCGCAAGGACTGACCGTCGCAAGAATGCGGGCAAGGACAAAAATGATCCCCAATCTCAACATCGTCCCTTTCGTCAGCGTCGACCACATGATGAAACTGGTGCTGGCAATCGGTGTCGAGCGTTTCCTCACCGAGCTCGCCTTCTATATCGAGGATGATTTCCGCCGCTGGGAGGCCTTCGACAAGTCGCCGCGCGTCGCCTCGCACAGCGCCGAGGGCGTGATCGAGCTGATGCCGACCAGCGACGGCGAGGTCTACGGCTTCAAATATGTCAACGGCCACCCCAAGAACATGCGCGAGGGCCGCCAGACCGTGACCGCCTTCGGCATGCTCGCCGACGTCCACAATGGCTACCCCGTGCTGCTGTCGGAAATGACCATCCTGACCGCGCTGCGCACCGCAGCGATGTCGGCGCTCGCGGCCAAGCATCTGGCGCCGCCCGGCGCCGACTGCATGGCGCTGATTGGCAATGGTGCCCAGGCGGAATTCCAGGCCCTGGCCTTCAAGGCCTTGCTGGGTGTGCGCAAATTGCGCTTCTTCGACATCGACCGCTCGGCGACGGAAAAGTGCATCCGCAATCTCGCTGGCTTTGGTTTCGACATGGTCGCCTGCCGCTCCACCGAAGAAGCCGTCGAGGGGGCGCAGATCATCACCACCGTCACCGCCGACAAGCAGTACGCCACCATCCTCACCGACAACATGGTCGGCTCGGGCGTGCACATCAATGCGGTTGGCGGCGATTGTCCGGGGAAGACTGAACTGCATCGCGATATCCTGCTGCGCTCCGACATCTTCGTCGAATACCCGCCGCAGACCCGCATCGAGGGCGAGATCCAGCAGCTTGCTCCGGACCATCCCGTGACCGAGCTGTGGCAGGTCATCACCGGCGTCGTACAAGGCCGGCGCGACCCGGCCCAGATCACGCTGTTCGATTCGGTCGGCTTCGCCATCGAGGATTTTTCCGCGCTGCGCTATATCAGGGACCAGTTGCGCTCGACTGGCCTCTACCAGGAACTCGACATGCTGGCCGATCCGGACGAGCCACGCGACCTGTTCGGCATGCTGCTGAGAGCGGCAGTGGTGGCGAAGGTGGCGGTGTAGCGCCGGCAGGCAGTGCCCTGGCGACAGGGGTGACAGCAGCAGCCGAATAGCGTATATTGACATAAAGATGTCTTTATGTGACTTAGGCGCGACTGTCGCCCCGAGGACGAAATATGTCGCAAAACCCTTCATCGTTGGACGACCTGTTTGGCCCCGTCGCGGCCAAGCCAGACGGTTCGGAAGTGCTTGCAGCACTGACGGCGGCGGCGCGCGAACGCATCCTCATCCTCGACGGCGCCATGGGGACGCAGATCCAGGGCCTCGGCTTCGACGAGAACCACTTCCGTGGCGACAAATTCGTCGATTGCGCCTGCCATCAGCAGGGCAACAACGACTTGCTGATCCTGACGCAGCCCCAAGCGATCGAGGAGATTCACTATCAATACGCCATATCAGGCGCGGACATCCTTGAAACCAACACCTTCTCCTCGACCGCCATCGCCCAGGCGGATTACGGCATGGAGGACGCGGTCTACGCGCTGAACCGCGACGGTGCACGGCTGGTGCGCAGGGCAGCGGTGCGGGCGCAGCAGGAGGACGGCAAGCGTCGCTTCGTCGCCGGTGCGCTGGGACCGACCAACCGCACCGCCTCGATGTCGCCGGATGTCAACAATCCCGGCTACCGTGCGGTGACGTTCGACGAATTGCGCCTTGCCTATGGCGAGCAGCTGCGCGGTCTCATCGACGGCGGCGCCGACATCATCCTGATCGAGACCATTTTTGATACGCTGAACGCCAAGGCGGCGATCTTCGCCTGCAACGAGATCTTCATCGAGAAGGACGTGCATCTGCCGGTCATGATCTCCGGCACGATCACCGACCTGTCCGGCCGCACGCTGTCCGGCCAGACGCCGACGGCTTTCTGGCATTCGGTCCGTCACGCCAACCCGTTCACGATAGGCCTCAATTGTGCGCTTGGCGCCAAAGCCATGCGCGCGCATCTGTACGAGATTTCGGGCGTCGCCAACACCTTTGTTTGTGCCTATCCGAATGCCGGCCTGCCCAATGAATTCGGCCGATATGACGAGAGCCCGGAATTCATGGCTGCGCAGATCGAGGATTTTGCGCGCGACGGATTGGTCAACATCGTCGGCGGCTGCTGCGGCTCGACGCCGGACCACATCCGCGCCATCGCGGCAGTGGTGAAGAAATATCCGCCGCGCGCTGTTCCCGTCGTCGAACCGAAGATGCGCCTGTCGGGGCTCGAGCCGTTCACGCTGACCGACGAAATTCCGTTCGTCAATGTCGGCGAGCGCACCAATGTCACCGGCTCGGCCAAGTTCAGGAAGCTGATCACGGCGGGCGACTATGCCGCCGCGCTCGACGTGGCGCGCGATCAGGTCGCCAACGGCGCGCAGATCATCGACATCAACATGGACGAGGGCCTGATCGATTCGAAGAGGGCGATGGTCGAATACCTCAACCTGATCGCCGCCGAGCCTGACATAGCCCGCGTTCCCGTGATGATCGACAGCTCCAAATGGGAGATCATCGAAGCCGGCCTGAAATGCGTGCAGGGCAAGCCGCTGGTCAACTCCATCTCGATGAAGGAGGGCGAGGAAGCCTTTCTGCACCATGCGAAGCTCGTCCGCGCGTATGGCGCGGCGGTGGTCGTCATGGCCTTCGACGAGGACGGCCAGGCTGACACGCAGGCGCGCAAGGTCGAAATCTGCACCCGCGCCTACAAGCTGCTGACCGAGCAAGCGGGATTTCCGCCCGAGGACATCGTTTTCGATCCGAACATCTTTGCCATCGCCACCGGCATCGACGAGCACAACAATTACGGCGTCGACTTCATCGAAGCCGCACGGCAGATCACCGCGACGCTTCCCCATGTCCATATATCGGGCGGCGTATCGAACCTCTCCTTCTCGTTCCGCGGCAACGAGCCGGTGCGCGAGGCCATGCATGCCGTGTTCCTCTACCATGCCATCCAGGCCGGCATGGACATGGGCATCGTCAATGCCGGGCAGCTTGCCGTCTACGACACCATCGATCCGGACCTGCGCGAAGCCTGCGAGGATGTCGTCAACAACCGTCAGCCGAAGGGCGGCGGCACAGCGACCGAACGCATGCTGGAACTCGCCGAACGTTTCAAGGGCACGGCGGGCAAGGAGGCGCAGGAACGCGATCTCGCCTGGCGCGACTGGCCGGTCGAGCAGCGCATTTCGCACGCACTGGTCAACGGCATCACCGAATTCATCGACCAGGACACGGACGAAGCGCGCCTTGCCGCCGAGCGCCCGCTGCATGTCATCGAAGGTCCGCTGATGGCAGGAATGAATGTCGTCGGCGATCTGTTCGGCGCGGGAAAAATGTTCCTGCCGCAAGTGGTGAAGTCCGCCCGCGTCATGAAGCAGGCGGTGGCGGGCCTGCTGCCGCACATGGAGGCGGAGAAGTTGGCGAACGCCGCCAACGGCGTCGACACCGGCGAGCGCCAGACCGCCGGAAAGATCCTGATGGCGACAGTGAAGGGCGATGTCCACGACATCGGCAAGAACATCGTCGGCGTGGTTCTCGCCTGCAACAATTACGAGATAATCGACCTCGGCGTCATGGTGCCGGCGGCGAAGATCCTGCAGACGGCGCGCGAGCAACAGGTCGACATCATCGGCCTGTCCGGCCTGATCACACCTTCGCTCGACGAGATGGCGCACATGGCCGCCGAGATGGAGCGCGAAGGTTTCGACATTCCGCTTCTTATCGGCGGCGCGACGACCAGCCGTGTGCACACGGCGGTAAAAATCCATCCGCGCTATGCCAGGGGCCAGACGGTCTACGTCACCGATGCCAGCCGCGCGGTCGGCGTGGTGTCGGCGCTGCTGTCGAACGAGACCAAGGGCGGCTATGTCGACAACGTCCGTGCCGAGTACAAGAAGGTTGCCGATGCGCACGCGCGCAGCGAAGCCGACAAGCAGCGCCTGCCGCTGGCCAAGGCGCGGGCCAATGCCCACAGGATCGACTGGTCGGCCTATGAGCCGCCGAAGCCGTCCTTCCTCGGCCTGAAAATCTTCGAAGGCTGGGATCTGGCCGAGCTCGCGCGCTATATCGACTGGACGCCATTCTTCCAGACCTGGGAGCTGAAGGGGCGCTATCCAAAAATCCTCGACGACGAGGCTCAAGGGCCGGCGGCACGCCAGCTTTTCGAGGACGCCCAGGCGATGCTGAAAAAGATCATCGCGGAAAAATGGTTCGCGCCGAAGGGCGTGATCGGCTTCTGGCCGGCGAATACCGTCGGCGACGATATCAGGCTGTTCACGGACGATAAGCGATCGCAGGAGCTGGCGACCTTCTTCACGCTGCGCCAGCAACTAACCAAGCGCGACGGCAAGGCGAACGTCGCGCTGTCGGATTTCGTTGCGCCTGCCGACAGCGGCAAGGCCGACTATCTCGGTGGCTTCATCGTCACCGCTGGCATCGAGGAAGCGGTGATCGCCGAGCGCTTCGAGCGGGCGAACGACGACTACTCGTCGATCATGGTCAAGGCGCTGGCCGACCGTTTCGCCGAAGCCTTCGCCGAGCGCCTGCACGAACGAGTGCGCAAGGACTTCTGGGCCTATGCACCGGACGAGGCTCTGGCGCCGGACGCGCTGATCGGCGAACCCTATCGCGGCATCCGCCCGGCGCCCGGCTATCCGGCGCAGCCCGATCACACGGAGAAAGCGACGCTGTTTCGCCTGCTCGACGGCGAGCGCAATGCCGGCGTCAGCCTGACCGAAAGCTTTGCGATGTGGCCGGGCTCCTCCGTGTCCGGCATCTACCTGTCGCATCCCGAGAGCTATTATTTCGGGGTGGCCAAGGTCGAACGCGACCAGGTCGAGGATTATGCGCGGCGCAAGGGCATGGCGCTTGCCGAGGTCGAGCGCTGGCTCGGTCCGATCCTCAACTATGTGCCGGCGCAGGGGCTGGATGCGGCCGCGTGAGCATAGTCGCAGACGGCCCTTGGGCTGGTTCGACGTCGAGACGCCAACCGGCTTGTCGTTTGGATTCATGGCCAGGGCCGAGGATTGGACAGAAACCTCAGGGCTGCCGCTTAGAACGCTGACCGGCATCGATCTGTTGGAGGTAGCGCGTACCGGCGTCCCAGCCTAACAAGCGACCAGGGCAGCCTTGCGGCCTTTCGACGTAGCAATGCTGCAACGAAGG
>NZ_RZTI01000017.1:59918-73981 GCF_003997275.1 Mesorhizobium sp. M6A.T.Ce.TU.002.03.1.1 | reverse complement strand
GGCAAGCCGCTTCCAGTCGATCTGCGGGGACGCGTGATCTACTACGTCGGTCCCGTCAGGGCAGTGAGGAATGAGGTCGTTGGACCCGCCGGTCCAACAACCTCCAGCCGCTTCGACGATTTTACGGACAAGGTGCTCGCCGAAACCGGCCTTTTCGCGATGGTGGGCAAAGCGGAGAGGGGACCGGCGGCCATCGCATCGATTGTAAGACACAAAA
Organism: Mesorhizobium sp. M6A.T.Ce.TU.002.03.1.1; assembly: GCF_003997275.1. Lineage (NCBI taxonomy): Bacteria > Pseudomonadati > Pseudomonadota > Alphaproteobacteria > Hyphomicrobiales > Phyllobacteriaceae > Mesorhizobium > Mesorhizobium sp. M6A.T.Ce.TU.002.03.1.1. The sequence goes on along the minus strand of NZ_RZTI01000017.1, from coordinate 73,764 downwards.
CGCCCTATCTTGCTGCAGTGGGTGGCGCCGCGTACCTGATTTCAAAGTCGATTAAGGCGGCGCGGATTGTCGCCTTTGAAGACCTGGGCATGGAAGCCATCTATGAATTCGATGTGCAGGACATGCCCGTCATCATGGCTGTCGATGTTGAGGGAAACTCCATTCACAATTCCGGGCCTCTTGAGTGGCGTAAGCGTATGGCGGCCGACAGCATCGCACGAAACATCGGTGTTTGAGTCTTTCCGGTTGGGCGATCTCGGCCAGACCCGAGCGCCAAATTGTCGGGCAAGCCGTAAGACGAGCGGCATTTGCTGTGCCCTGCCCCCTCGGTGAGCCGGCAAGCAAGGCCTTCAATTCACCCCCAATGGCTGAATGTGCCAGTGAATACTGCATTGAGTAATGCCGTCCACGCGATCGAGGCTCGAATGCAGTCGCGCGTCTATCAAGTACGGCAGCGAGATTCAAGAAAATGGGTTATCTATCTATCGGGAGGTCTCCGCCGCCGACTATCCATCTCCAGCTGCATCATTGCCCCGTTAGGCGTCGGGGCGATAGCCAAATTACTTCTGCAGCTTTACGCAGCGGATCGCTCTCCCTCAGCTGATTTTCGTACCCATTCTGGCACATCTCGGGCCTGGAACGGATGCCTTCCAATACTACCTTCGGTCGTTCCAATTGATGATAGAATTGATCGGCACACAACGCGCTGTCGATCGCTGCTTGAGAGCAACAGGTTATGAAGTCGAAACCCGATCCCGTGCAACTCGACAGTTGGGACGTCCGGATTCTCTCCGAAATTCAGGCAGACGGTCGGATTTCAAAAAGTGAGCTTGCAAAACGAGTTCATCTTTCGGCGTCCGCCTGTTCGGAGCGGCTCCGAGCACTCAAGGCCGCAGGGATTATTGAGGGATTTTATGCGCGACTGAGTCCTGCCCTCATCGGCGGCATGATCTTTGTGATGGTGGAGGTCGTGCTGGATCGTCATCGTCTTGAGGACCAACGACTCTTCGAAACTGCAATCCAAGAGATTCCGGAAATCCTGGACTGCTGGGCAATTGGGGGGCGCGTGGATTATCTGATGCGGGTCGCATCTCGTTCTATGGCCGCCTATCAGGATTTCATGGAGGGACTGCTGCAGGCAGGCTTGGGGATTGATCAATACTATAGCCTTGTCGTCACGAAACCAGTGAAGTCCAATTCACCGATACCTTTGTCCGCCCTGAGGCAACGGTGAAACCGAAAGTTTACGTTTCAACGGCGTTTGGCACGGATCCCGTAGATTCGTCGGCAAAAGGCATCCATTCCGACGAAACTCAAGGGACATTTGCGGTATACTAATTGCTGGAAAAGGTGGCCGAGCGCTATCCGCCAGTTGATGGCGAGGAAGGACGATGCGCTTGAGCAATCTGGGACCGATCATTCCAGGAGACGGATCGAAGCAGCCATCGGACGCACTTGGCCAGCACGGTTGCGGCGAGAAGCCAAACCGGATCGTGCCTGGTGGAGGAGGCGTCCATATCTAAGATGCGAAGTGCCGAAAAATGCCTCTACCGCTACTTCAAGGGGGGAACTTTCGCCCTGGATTGGCGATCAGTGGCGATTGAGCTTAGTCGCGGTCAGCGCATCCGTGTGGGGCCGAAATCTACAGCGAGGGTTTGGCAAGCCGACGGGTAGCGGGAGTGCAAGCTGGCCCGCTCGGCCTTGGCGACCAACCCGGCCCTCGACGCCTGCGGACATTCGGAGATCGCTCCATCGCGTTTTTACGTCGTAAGTTCGTTTCCTGATCGAGATGAGGAGATCGTCTGTCCCTGTTTGACATTGGTGGTCTCCGCAGCCTTCTAAGCGAGGAGCATCGCTGTGCCGGGGTCGCGTAGGTGGGTGACAAGGCCGGTCACTCCTGTCAGCCGACGTGGTCTTTGAGAAGGTGGAGGTTGCGCTACCGGCTGGAGAGCATGGTGCCAGTTTTCACAAGACAAGGGTCGCTTAATCGAATGGGCGTCAAGTTCATAGATTGCGAACAGATCATGGGGGGATTTGAATAGTGCTACTGACCGAGGCAGAGCTGAAAAGAGTTGCGAATGCCAGTCGAGGACATAGAGCCGCATCGATCGTTCTAAAGGAAGAGATGGCCGCAGCTACAGCCAGATCGTCATTCGACGTTTTTCTGTCACATTCTTTCAAGGACGCAGAGATCGTTCTCGGTGTGAAGCGAATTTTCGAGGAGCTTGGGTTCACTGCTTACGTAGATTGGATCGAAGATCCACAACTGGACCGCACAAAGGTCTCCTCGGCCACTGCCGAGTTGCTGCGGACCCGTATGAGGCAGTCAAAGACGCTAATCTATGTGCATTCAAACAATTCTCCAGGATCCAGATGGATGCCTTGGGAGCTTGGCTTTTTCGATGGGTTTCGGACCGCGGTAGCGGTTCTGCCCGTGGCAAAAAAATCTTCGGAAACATTCTCCGGGCAAGAATTTTTGGGCCTATACCCTTACATTGATGGGACAGGACCTGCATTCCTGTTTATGAACAGAGGGACCGCGCCTCGCTCAAGAATAGGCTCTGTAAGCTCGACTGCTAACCTCACGTTTGCCAAATCTTGGCTTAAAGAATTTACCGCCACAAAGTAGACTGGTGTGCTTCAAAAATGAAATATCCTGGACTCTATAATAGCGCCGACGTAGCATCCAACGAGCAGCAGGCGACGTTTCTCCGCCTGATCCGGGCAGAGTACGTTCTTCTTTTTTTAGCGTCGGTGCTCTCTTTGGACTTGTCGCCATCAAAAGCCTATTTCGGTGTCTATGCTGCGGTATTTCTTTGCTCAATGGGAGTCCTCATTTTCCGGTCGGTCACAAAGCCCGAGCAGGTCTGGTATCAGGCTCGAGCTCTGGCAGAGTCGGTGAAGACATTGACTTGGCGCTTCGCGATGCGAGCACAGCCGTTCGATGACGCGCGCGCGGCTGACGCCAGAGCTGATTTTCGAAAGCTCATGGAAGGTATCCTTGATAGCAATCGTCACCTTGGTAGCGCGTTGAGCGGCACCGATTCAGCATCGCCCCAAACAACGGACGAGATGATGTCGATAAGGGACTCCCCGCTAAAAGAACGAAAAGACCTATATCTGCAGAGACGAATCTGCGACCAACGGAAGTGGTACGAGAAGAAGGCGCGCTCGAACAAGAGATCCGCGAAAGTCTGGATGGGCCTTGGTATTTTTGCATACGCTCTGGGATTCTCGTTCATCGTAGTACGCATCGCTGACCCCGCGATGCCAGGCTGGCCGACCGAGCCGCTAATTGTCATCGCCGCCTCGCTTATCGGGTGGACCCAGATCAAGAAATTTAACGAATTGGCATCGGCTTACACGTTGACAGCTCACGAGATCGGATTGACTGCCGACCTTATTACGGACGCCAACTCGGATGAGGCATTCTCCGCCGCGGTGAACGAAGCCGAACTGGCTTTCTCACGGGAGCACACCCAGTGGGTTGCTCGTCAAAACAACTAAGAGACAACAATGGCATACAGCGATCAGACCTATGTAATATTTGACGGCGATGAAGACGCTTGGGCATACCGCTTTATGAAAGGATGGAATGCCAGCGAGAATGTGAGTTTTGAATTCGCGAACGCTCACGATCTGGACAATATGACGAGCCGAGCACAGGACGAAGATTATGTTAAACGCAATCTTCGCAACAGAATGAATGGATCGAGCCAGGTACTTGTCCTGATCGGTGAGAAAACGAAAAACCTTTTTCGCTTCGTGCGCTGGGAAATGGAATTGGCCCTTGATCTAGGTCTGCCGATAATCGCAGCAAACCTTAACGGCTCGCGACAACAAGATGCGCGCTGTCCGCCTATCATTAGGGACGAATGTGTTGTGAACGTGCCGTTCAAGATGAAGGCCATCAAGCACGCGCTTGCCCATTGGCCTAACGAATTTCATCGGCTTTCAAACGCTCAGCGTGCCAATGGCGCCAGGAGCTATGGCGAAAGCACCTATCGGGATCTCGGCTTATAATCGCCCACCTAAAGTACTTAGCCGCAGGACGTCCTCGCCATCCACTGGCGGCGACTAACCTTGTCAGCGTTCACCGGCGCGTTCCGAGCTTGCCGAGCCGCTGATAATCCGTGGAGACGTCCCAAGGGTGCAGGTCATGAGCGCAACCACTAGGAGGAGCCCTGCTCGAAGCATCAGATCGAGTGATCACGTCGGGCGAGAGGGCGCTGGTTTCGAGAGGAAAGAGCGGCTGCTCGAGGTTTGAGGCTTGAGCCAGCGTTTCAAGACTGCACGATCGGCCAGCATTGATGGAGGCAGCTTTTCAGGCCGCGCAAAGAGTTCTGTCGGTTCGCTCGCGTCCTGCGAGCCGCAGCTCGGCTCGCCCTGCGCAGCAATCACGAATTGCGATCGCAAGAGCCTGTGCCGCGGCACAGATCGGCAACCGATACCCCGGCCTCATGTTCCTTCAAAATTCCGATGATCTGCTCTTCAGAGAAGCGGCTGCGTTTCATGTCCTGGTCCTCTCGATGGGCCAGAACGAACTTCAAACCGGATTAGATCAGAGGGGCAAGGTCAGGCAAGACCGATCCGGACCATCAGAATGTAAGGGATGACCGGCAGTTCGGCGGAACATGGCCGGCGGCGCTCTATCGTGCCTCGCGCGGCCGGCGGGAACAGCATCCCGAGCGCTATTCATCCTTCAATATCGCCCGCTAATCGGGCACTATGCTGGGCGCATGCGCGTCGTAAGCTGTTCGTGTTTGCAGGACGCGCCCTGACGTCGCAAAATCAGTGAGATCCAATTCAACGCTCCCTCGGCCAAGGCGAAGGTGGCGCCTTAGTTTTCACGGCAATTCTGGCCGATCCCGCGAATTCCGCGGCGAATAACCTGCATTCCCGAGAAACTCGAGAGACGTTTCCGGTATGCTATTTGCTAAACAGGTGGCTGGCGGAGTGCCCTACGCCAATTTATCGCGATGAGAGGGACGATGCGCTTGAGCAATCTGGGAACCAAGCAACTCCGGGAGAAGGATAGAAGCTTCGTCTTCCATCCTTCTACGATCTGGCCAAGCACAGCCGAGGCGAAACGCCAAATAGGATTATGGCCGGTGCGGAAGGCGTCTATATCTGGGACACCGAAGGCCGAAGGAGCCTCGACGGTTTCGGAGGGCTCTACTGCGTCAATATGGGATATGGATGCACGGAGATCGCCGAGGCCATTGCCAGGCAAGCACACGAATTGCCGTTCGCGCACGTCTATGCCAGCCAAGGTACGGAGCCGGTCGCCCTGTTGGCAGAGGCCGTGGTCGAGTATTTCGGTCAGAACATGCGAAGGGTCTATTTCGGCCTCTCCGATTCCGATGCCAACGAAACCAACATCAAGCTGGTCTTGTACTACAATAACATTCTTGGCCGGCCCGAAAAGAAAAAGATCATCTCGCGAAATCGCGGCTATCACGGGTCTGGATTGGTCACGGGTAGCCTAACTGGCCTTCCCTTCTTTCACAATTTCTTCGACCTGCCTCTGGATTTGGTGCGCCATACAACCACGCCGCACTATTACCGCCAGGCGCGTATCGAGGAGAGTGAGGAAGCGTTCTCCCGGCGCAGCTTCTGCGCATCCTGCGGGTCTACTGGCGGCTGGCGAAGCCGCAGGGCTGGCTGTTTCCGGGCCGGGATGCAAACGACCCATCGACGTTCAGGTATTGTACTCGGCCTGCCGGTCGGCGCGTGCGGCCGCGGGCATCGACAAGCGTGTGACGGTCCACACCGCTCAGGCACAGCTTCGCCCACGCACTTGCTGGAGAACGGCACCGACATTCGCATTATCCAGATGCTGCTTGGTCACAACAATCTGTCCTCGACGGCCCGCTACACCAACGTCTCGAACGGCCTCATCCGGCGCACGACAAGCCCGCTCGACCGGTTGAACATCGAAGTCGTGCCGCCGGGCTGATCGGTTCCGCGCATTTCGGCGAGACTGGAGGTGGCGGATATCTTCCGCCGCCATGGCGAGGCGTATCGGCAGGCTCATGACGGTCATCTCGGACGCGTCGAGCGCCGTACGATGAGCGCCATCGAGTTGTGCCGGACCGCCGAACTGGGCGGCCATGTCGAGGGCTGCCGGTCCTGCGGGGCGATCCGCGTGGCCTACAATTCCTGTCGCAACCGGCATTGCCCCAAGTGCCAGGGAAAGGCCTGCCGGGAATGGCTCGCCGCGCGGCAGGACGAGCTTATGCCGGTTCCCTACTTCCACGTGGTGTTCACGCTGCCCGCCAAGATCGCCGCGATCGCCTTCCAGAACAAGGCGGCGGTCTACACGATCCTGTTCAAGGCGGTCGCCGAGACGCTGCGCACCATCGCCGCAGATCCCAGACATCTCGGGGCGCCGGGATCGGTCTCATCGCGGTGCTGCACAGCTGGGTCCAGAACCTCACCTATCACCCCACCTCCATTGCATCGTCCCGGGCGGCGGCATCTCCCTCGATGGACGGCGTTGGGTCGCCTGCCGGCCGGGGTAATTCCTGCCCGTGTCGCGCCTGTTCCGCCGTCTCTTTCTGGAGGAACTCCGAGCAGCCTATGATGAGGGTCGGCTGGGCTTCTTCGGCGATCTCGCCTACCTGGCAAAGCCTGATGCCTTCGTCTGCCCGGCTCGCCGAGGCCCGTCGCCGTCAATGGGTCGTCTACGCCAAGCCGCCCTTCGGCGGGCCGAAGCAGGTGCTGGCCTCTCGGCCGCTACACCCATCGCGTCGCCATCGCCAATTCCCGACTGATCAGCACGGCCGGCGATCGGGTCGCGTTCCGCTGGCGGGACTATCGCCATCGCGGCAAGACGAAGATCATGACGCTCGACGCGCACGAGTTCATCCGTCGCTTTCTCCTGCACACACTGCCCGACGGTTTCCATCGCATCCGCCACTACGGCTTCCTCGCCAACGGTAATCGCGCCGCCAAGCTCGACCTGTGCCACAGGCTGCTGGCCGGTTCGCAGCAGAACGAGCCCGAACCGGATGCCGAAAGCGCCGCTATCGCCGCCGAGCGCCTTGCTATGGCGCATCGCTGCCCCTGCTGCGGAGAGCCAATGATCACGCTCGCCATCTGGCGGTGCGGCCAGGCAACACCGCGCCCCTTCTGGAGCGACACCTCATGACCACGCTGGGTGCGTCCACATCACCCGGTACGGTACCCGTCGCCATGCGCGCCGGCACCCCGATCCTTGTCCCGCCACAAAGCCGCAAGCAGACAGCCCGGCGATAGAAGGCACTGCAGCCTATCCGACGGCTCGCACCACCACAGTTCCGCCTTCCACCGTGCAGTCCTTCGCTATGGCCGCATCGTGAACGCTCTTCATCAGCATGGCGAAGATGATCCCGACCGCTCCTCCAGGCTACAATCCCCATAGCGCCAGATCGTCCCGCGGCTTCGTTCACTCCGGCTTGCAATGAGGTCCGAAGACTAGCGGGTGTGCTCCGTTGAGCATGCGGACCTCACAGAAGCCTCCAGATTCCCAAATCAGCTGGAATTTGATTCAACATGCTGGCTGGGGATGGAGGCCAGCATGGATGGGCAAGCCTTGTTCGATGGATCTGCGCGAGCGGGTTGTAAGTGCGGTTCAGCAGGAGGGCCTGTCGCTGCGGCAGGCGGCGCGTTTTGGGAGTCGACATCAGCACGGTCATCCGGTGGGTTCGCCGGCTGCGGGAAACGGGCATGGTGGAGCCCGGCAAGATGTGCCCGATGTAGCGCGTCGGCGGGCGCAGTGGAAGGCCCATCAGGGCCGGATCACCGCCTCCCGCCTGGTCTTCATCGACGAGACCTGGACCAAGACCAACATGGCTCCGCTCCGGGGCTGGGCGCCGCGCGGCCAGCGCCTGAAAGCCAAGGTGCCGCATCGACGCTGGAAGACTATGGCCTTCTTGGCTGCCCTGCGCCACGATCGCATCGACGCCCATGGCTCATCGACGGGCCGATCAATGGCGAGCGCTTCCGCCTCAATGTCGAGAAGGTGCTCCTGCCCACCCTCAAGCCGGGCGACACCGTCGCCATCGACAATCTCGGCTCGCACAAGGGCAAGGCCGTCCGGCACGCCATCCGCAAAGCCGGCGCCAAGCTGTTCTTCCTGCCCAAATACTCGCCGGACCTGAATCCAATCGAGCTGCTCTTCGCCAAGCTCAAGCACCTGCTGCGAAAGGCCGCCAGACGCACCGCCGACGCCGTCTGCAGCGCCATCGGCCAAATCCTCGACACCGTCACATCAAAGGAATGCGCCAACTACTTCACCGAGGCCGGCTATGCCCCATCATCACGCTCTAGGCGCTTCGGTGACGAGGTTCCCGTCTCCGCCAGGACGGTCCCTGCTTGCGCAGGCTCCGCGGTGACGGCCTGCTGTCCCAGGGGCACCGGATCCTGAGCACAGACCATGACCAGACGTCGACAGTCCCTTCGGCGGGCAGGGTGTGGAGGACTCGGCGCGTCCATTCCTGGCGGCCGGGAGTGAACATCTCGAAACGCGATACGAGATTGACGAGGTAAGAGATAATGAGCTTCCCGTCATTCCAGAAGAATGACTGCAGGGAGCGCCTTTCCCCTGGTTGAAACAGGGTCTCAAAACGGCGTCCGCCGGCGAGGAAAGAGGAAAGCGAGATGACGATCAGCGCGTCGGCGGGATGGGTAGTGCCTCCCACCGTCCAGGGCTTGCGCGGCCTTACCGCCAGCCAGTCGCCGAAGACCTGCTGCGACGCGTCGCGAGGAAGATCGATCTGCCTCCTCGGCCCGCTCCTATCGCCGATCCAGCTGATCTTCTCGAAGAAGGCCCGTTTCTCAATAAACCAAAGGCGCTCGCTGTGGCCGGTGCGGTCCCGAATGACCAGATACGCATGACTGGCGTGAAACCATCTCACTCCCAGATGACTACGATACATGAACTGGATTTGACCTAAAGCCGATCGCTGGTTCATCCTTAAGTGAATCGATGCACAATGGACCATGACAGTTGGAGAATTCCAGACGAGCAGCGTAGAAACTTTCCGAGAATTGCAGGCCGAGGTAACTGAGTGGCGCCGCTACCTCCATCGACATCCCGAACTCGGTTATCAGCTACACAACACAGCGAGGTTCGTAACCGAGAACTAGCTTCGTTCGGTATAAATCACATAGAAACGGGCATAGCTGAAACTGGGATCGTTGCTTTAATCCAAGGCGAAGGCGGGGACGGGCCGACGATTGGGCTCAGGGCCGATATGGATGCCCTTCCGATTCTCGAAGCATCGAACAAACCCTGGTCGTCGACACTACCGGGGAAGATGCATGCATGCGGCCATGATGGTCACACGGCCATGCTGCTAGGAGCAGCTAAGCACCTTGCAAGTACGCGCAACTTCAAGGGTACCGTTGCTCTGATCTTTCAGCCCGCGGAAGAAGATGGAATGGGTGGCCAAAGGATGGTCCAGGAAGGGATCATGGACCGCTTCGGCATCTCCCAGGTTTTTGGTCTGCACTGTGCGCCAGATTTGGCGGTGGGCAAGTTCAGCACTCGCTATGGTCCACTGTTGGCCGCGCTCGATGAGTTTGACGTAGTCCTTAAAGGCAGGGGTGGCCATCCAAGCGAGCCTCATAAATGCGTCGATCCCATTGTCATTGCAGCGCAGATCGTCCTCGGCCTTCAGACTTTGGTCTCTCGGAGCACAGACGCGCTTGAGTCACTCGTCATCTCCGTCACCAAACTAAACGCCGGAACCGCGTACAACATCATTCCCGATCGCGTTGAATTGGCCGGCACCGTCCGGGCTTTTGCGCCTCACCTGCGGGACTTCGCGGAACAACATATACGCGCATCCGCCAAAGGCATCGCGCGAGGATTTGGCGGGGATATTGACTCAAATACCGGCGATTTGAGCCCGTCACCATCAACTCCATCTGCGAGACCAATCTAGCGCTCAAAGCAGCACGCATTCTGGTTGGCCCTGAGGCCGTGGACGACAAGTTGCCAGCCAACATGGGATCGGAGGATTTTTCTTACATGCTGGAGGCACGGCCAGGCTCTTACGTTTTCCTGGGTAATGGATCAACCGCTACCTGGCATCACCCGGAATTTGATTTCAATGACGAAGCCATACCCTATGGCGTCGGATTCTGGGTTAAGGTGGTGGAGACCGCTCTGGCTGCCTGAAATTAGCGCACGGCGGCACCAAACTATGGACACTGAGACCATCGTCGACGAGGTCTGTATCATCACTTCCTTTTTTGGGCAGCAGAACCGCCCATCCGGCTATGGCGGAGCCGGCTGAGTGGCCGCAAACAAGGCAAGGCTCTCATCGGCATCATCCCGGCCGCGAACATGAGTGCCAGTCGCATCTGGTGGACTGCTTTTGACCAGAGGCGCTTTAGGATAACCGGCAGAAAGATTCCGGAACGGGTCCGGTCATATTCGATCTCGATCAGTAAACCGGCCTGGTCGAGACTCAGGATTGAAGAGCGCAACGCTCGGACGGCTTCGCGCTGGACGTGAGAAGCCCGCCTTCCTGGATCGCGGGCGAGGCAACTGCACCCTACTTCCACAGCTCGCTTCGGCAAGTTTTGTGCCGCATTCAACTTCATGCTCATCGCCTGCTGCTTTATGCGAGCCGCGGCGTTCGATGGAGCAGACTTGGCGGGGTGGTGCAATTGCAGGCGGGATGATCCACTAAAACAATAGTCAAACCCGTGCTTTTGTTACGCTCCGTGCACAGCGCCGGTAAACTGTTGCAACAGATCCTTCAAAGAATTTCGCAGAATCTTTGCGACCGCAGAACGTTGACAATGGTACTTCTGCCTCAAGGTCCAGGACGGCTAAGAAAACTGATGCCTGTTTGCGCTCGGGCCGCCGCACAGCACGCACGTCGGAGTCAAAAATCAATGGCAAGAAAAGCGCTCATCCTGATAGAAGGTCATAGGGGTAATGGTCCGCTCCACGTCCAGGCGGCTCAGGGTCTTGGCCTTCATCCAATTACCCTTGCGGCAGATCCGGGTCAGTATGAATATCTTGCGGCGGAAAGCATTGAGGCAATCCGTGTCGATACAGACAATCTCGATGCGCTGATCCGCGAATGTTCCCGGCTAGGTGCCACCTACGACATTGCTGGCATTACAGGCTTTGCGGGCGACGACGAGTCCGTCTCTGCGACAGTTGGCAAACTCTGCCGGTATTTTGATCTACCGGGACCGAACCCCGCATCGATTGAACGATGCTGCGACAAATTTACTCAACGTAAGCTCCTCGCGGAGGCTGGCGTTTCAGTACCTGCTTATCGCGTGGCAGCGAATGAAACAGATGTAAAATGCGCTGCCGCGGAGATCGGCCTACCCGTGATTCTTAAGCCAGCTGTAGGCAGCGGCAGTATGGGCGTCAGATTGTGTAGAAACGTCCATGGGTTAACCGAACATATGACCTATCTTTTGGCCGGACAGCACGCGTGGCGCTCTTCGCCAAAGATACTGGTCAAAGAATTCGTACATGGACCACACTATACCGTTGAAATAATGGGAAACGAGATGATTGGAGTTGGCATTCTTGACTTCGGACCCCATCCCAATTTTGTGTATCGTCAGTTCACCTATCCAGCCATGCTGACTGATAACCAGCATGGTAATATTGCCGATGTTTCGCGTAGCTGTTTGCGAGCTCTAGGCCTTGGCTGGGGTCCAACGAACATCGAACTCAGGTGGACGAACCGTGGTCCAGTCGTCATTGAAGTTAATCCCCGTCTTCCTGGTTCGCCCACTCCTGAACTGGTTCAGCTGGCTTACGGCGTCGATGTAGTTACCGAGCACATCAAACTTGTGAGCGGTGCAAAGTGGAATTTGCGCAGAAGCCGTTCGGAAACTGCGGCCGCGCGGTTCCTAGTTCCTGATCGTGATGGCACCCTCGAGTGGATCGATGGCGACGTTCGAGCGGCTGGTGTGCCTGGCGTGGCGGAGGTCAAATTGTATATTGAACCTAAGACGCTAATCGTCAGGAAAGGCGATTACCGAGACTGTATCGGGCACTTCATTGCTGTCTCAAATACTCGTACTCAGACCGAGACCATACTTCAGCGTGCTGCCGACTTAGTGATTGGTCGCTCACACCGTTTCCTAATCTTAGCGAATAGGAGCAATTTGCCGCTACATTGGGGGTATCGGCCAGTGCGGGACCGGCGAGCCGCCGACCTAGAAACGATTGGGCGCTGCTAAGGCGAAAGGGCGAGCTGTGCCGCCGCAATCTGCCTACACCGGTGGTGCGGCCGACTATTCCGGCCGGCGTCACCGTCTTCGAGTGTTCAATGGCCATCGCTGGATACCGGCAAGACCATAATAAATGTAGCGTTCGCTCCCGATGTTTCGATTGCTCACACGATATCCCACGAGTGGCCGGCGGGTTCTGCTACTGTTGGAAACAGAATTGTTAACGTGGATACCTCGCGCAATGTGCCCATGTAAGTTCCAGAATACCTCAGCGGCACTAGTAAGTATGGAAATGTTGTGTGCAACACATATTAGAATTACGACGATGAGTAGTATATATCTTTTAAAAATCACCTTTTTGCCCCGGCATACCTCTGGTACAACCGCCCTTGAGAATTCGAGATCGATTTTTCTAATGACCATCTTGGGAGTGTCGGTGATTTTCTAAAAAAACGTCGGTTCGGGATCGGCATCAGCCAGGTTAGGAACTGCTGACCAATCCGGCGGACAGATAAGCCGAGAGGCCTATAGAGGGGGTACTGATTGCCTTGAGTCTAAACGTAAGGTTCCAAGCTTTGAAAAATGGCGAGGAATAGTTCGTGGTTCAGCCGCGGCCATTGCGCGCCCATAAACAGTGCCGCACCCATCTGCCCTTACACGGAGAAACTGATATGAACACTCGGGATCAGCAGACAGTACCGGAGCAAGCCGCGCGGGAGCGCATGAAGGCATCCCATGCTCTCGATGGGGACGCCACTCGCTTGGCCCACTTATATCGCGGGTGGGCGAGTGCCTTTGATCTGGACCAGCGGCGCGTCGGGTACTGTGGCCCGATGATCGTGGCGGAACTGGCAGGCGCCGTGCAGACGGCATATTTGGCGGGGCAGCGAAATGCCGTTACGATCCTGGACGCTGGCTGCGGCACAGGGCTCGTTGGCGTGGAACTGGAACGCCTCGGCTTCAAGTTGATCGACGGTTTCGATCTCTCCGAAGAGATGGCCGAGAAGGCCCGGCAAACCGGTGTCTACCGCCATGCCCAAGGCAATGTCGACCTTAACGGCCGGCTCTCCAATTATTCCAGTGCGACCTATGACCTGACCGTCTGCTGCGGCGTCCTCACGCTCGGACACGTCAGACCGGATGGATTGCACGAACTGGCTCGTGTCACCCGCCCGAACGGCTTCGTTATTGCAAGCACCCGCAAGAGCTATGCGGACACGACGTACTTCGAAGACCAGGTGCGGCATATGCAGGATGAGGGCGTCCTTATATTGGCACAGTGTCTACGGGACGGCAGATATGTCGCCGAGGAGGACGCGCACTACTGGGTATTCCAGGTGCCCGGGAAAATCAGCCCCCCGGAGGACGAGCGGCCATGAGCTCTTTGCCGCACAATCTCGCCGATGAGGCAAACGATGCAAGGTGAGGAGCGCAAGGGGTGATGATGCTCAGCGCAAAAGTTTTCGATCCGCACTGCCCGTATGCGGGCATAGATCACTAAGCAGACCGCCGGAGATACCCGCCAAGCCTCATTACTTTACAGGGCAATCGATATTATGACGCAATCCAACAAAGTGGTTATCGTTACTGGCGCGACCTCGGGGATAGGCGAGGCCGTCGCAGAGGCCTTTGCCGCGACAGGGGC
>NZ_RZTI01000017.1:0-59820 GCF_003997275.1 Mesorhizobium sp. M6A.T.Ce.TU.002.03.1.1 | reverse complement strand
AACCCGCCAAGCCTCATTACTTTACAGGGCAATCGATATTATGACGCAATCCAACAAAGTGGTTATCGTTACTGGCGCGACCTCGGGGATAGGCGAGGCCGTCGCAGAGGCCTTTGCCGCGACAGGGGCGTCACTGGTGTTGATCGGCCGCGATCGAGAGCGGGGCCTACGAGCCTTGGAGTCGGTTCAGAAACTCGCTTGTCCGGCCGAATTGATGCTGGGCGATGTGTCCGACTCGGCATTCGCGGACCATGTAGTGAATTCCAGCGTAGCGCGACTGGGAAAGGTCGACGTCCTGGTCAACAGCGCTGGTATCATCCGGCGTGGAAGCGTCGTGGAAACCTCGGACGATGATTGGCGGGAGATATTCGAAGCCAATGTCAGCGGCGTGTTCTACTTTAGCCGCGCCGCGGTGAAGGCCATGCGGAAAACCGGCGGCGGCAGCATCGTCAACATAGCCTCGAATGTGGGGCTGGTTGGCTGTCCCGGGCTGGCTGCCTATTGTGCCTCGAAGGGCGCGGTCGTTCTGCTGACTCAAGCCATGGCTCTCGATCACGCCAAAGAGCAGATCACAATCAATGCCGTCTGCCCCGGTGCCGTGGATACGCCTATGCTTGTGTCGGCTCACAGCAAGCCGGTTACCGCGGCCGAAATTCTTCAAAGAAATGTTGATTCAATACCTCAGGGTCGTGTGGCGACTCCGAAGGAAATTGCGAGCTTGACCCTGTTCCTCGCGAGCGAGGAAGCCAGGCACATCACGGGTGTTGCTGTTCCAATAGATGGCGGCTTCACGGCAGGATAGGAGAAATTCTTGGGTAATCGGCTATCAGGCAAAGTTGCCATCGTCACCGGGGGCAATCGAGGCATAGGGCGTGCAATTGCCGAGAGGCTCGCGGACGAAGATGCCATGGTTGTCATCGGCGATCTGCGTGACGCGCGCTCCGCCGAGTCCGGCAGCGTCGAGAGGCTTACGTTCATGTCTCTTGACGTCACAAAGGAGACCTCAATTCGCGCATTCGTTGACGAGGTCCTCGAGAAATTTGGCAGGATCGATGTCCTGGTCAACAATGCCGGCATTGTCATTCATAAGTCCATCGACGAACAGACCGCCGAGGATTGGGACAGGCTTATGGCGATCAATCTCCGTGGGCCGTTTCTGATGGCCAAGTATGTGGTCCCGGAAATGCGACGCATCGGAGCGGGCACGATCGTCAACATCGGTTCGGTCGAGGGCTATATGGTCAACCCGTGGCATACTGCCTACGCGGCCACGAAGGCCGGCGTGCATGGTCTTACCTTGGGACTGGCAGTTGATCTCGGGCCTGATGGTATCCGTTGCAATACCGTTTGCCCAGGTTGGATCGATACCGAGCTCAATCGTGCCTACGTCGAGATGCACCCCGACCGAAGTTTGATCGAGCGGGAACTGGGACAGCTTCACCCGGTGGGAAGGATTGGCGCTCCACAGGAGATAGCCAATGCGGTGCTTTGGTTGGCCAGCGAGGAATCCAGTTTCGTTAGCGGTGAAATGATCTCCGTCGACGGCGCGAGAACCAAGAAGATATCACTGCCCGCCATCTTGGATGAGGAGTATCGGGCCAAGCTGAAGAGGGCACAGGCATAGTGGTGCGTTAGCCACTTCGCCGTTTCGATTCCGAGTGGAAACGTTCGTATGGGCGTTGAAAATCCTCGATCGGCGAGAGGAAAGTTGACGTTTATGGCCGTGAGCAATGGCCTCTTGAAGGCCAAGGACTGCCTAAGCAATGTGAGCGATCTCTCCCAGTAGCGACCTGTTTGGACCGGAGAAATCGCGAACAGGTGTGCAGAGACGTCGCAACCAGTTTGGTGCGCTTTGCGCGCGGGGCAGACTCCGTCTGTGGCCGTTGGCCTCAAGGCGACGGACTTCCTGCGAAGGCCTGCAGAAACGTGTGGCGCGGCCAACAATGGAGTCGAAACTATGCTGCTGTACGCGACGCAGAAGATCGCCCTTCGGCGTACTCGGAGGCCGACAGTTCGCGATGCTGGCGTAGCGAGGCTTGGTAGCGGTCGAGGGCCCGCGTCATGTGGACCCTACGGCACAAGTGGTACAAGACTAATGCCGCCTGCAGCAAAAGCCTCAAGTTTGCCCAGCGCTGTCTTCAGAACCGGAAGGCGACCAACCCCCTATTGGACAGACGGCAGAGTTACGTCGGATTCCGTACATTTTTCTCGACATCTGCACGGCTATAGCAAACCCAAGTTTTATCATTCTACCTATCCCACTGTTTTGATGGGATGTTTTTTTTGGCACGGTACATGCTCTGCTGTCTGCAACAGCGAAGAACGGTGATGAAAAATGGATTTAGGACTTGTGGGCAAGGTGGCAATGGTCGCGGCCGCCTCCAGCGGCTTAGGTTTGGCCACAGCTGAGGAGTTAGCCAACGAAGGCTGCCGCCTGTCCATCTGTGGACGAGATCCGGAGCGACTAGAAGGTGCAGTGGATCGGTTGCGCAGCAAAGGCGCCGAAGTGCTGGCGCGAGCGACCGATGTGACTGACTGCACGGATGCCGCAGCTTGGGTTGCCGAAACAGCAGAGCATTTTCGGTATATCGACATTTTGGTGACGAATTGCGGTGGCGTTTCTGCCGGGCCACCCTCGGCCATGACGCCTAAGGATTTCGACGATGCGTTTGACCGAGTGCTTTTACCTTCGATAAATCTAATCACGGCTGCCTTGCCGTATCTGCGATGCTCCCAGGCGGGGCGGATACTGATGCTCGCTTCCGAGGCTATTGTGCGGACCCCAGTACACTTTGCGCTGTCGGGTGTCGCACGGGCAGGGCTGGTCCCTTACTGCCACACGCTAGTACAAGAATTGTCGGGGGAGAGCATCACCGTAAACGTGCTCGCTCCAGGAGCACATAGCACGGCCATTCACGAAGCCAATCGCCTTGGCGACCACGCCGAAGCCATCCGTGCGCTGGAGGATAGAACCCCGGCGCGACGCCTGGGCGACCCCTCCGAATTCGCAGCAGTCGCTGCGTTCTTGGCCAGCGCCCGCGCAGCCTATGTCAGCGGCGCCCTGATCGTCATCGATGGTGGGCTGAGTGCAACCGTCTGAACAATTCGTCGCACTACGAGCCGTCCGATGAGCAAAGCTAATGCAAACAGAGCTGTCATTGCCTCGGCGATAGTCCAAAGCGGAAGGTCGCTTTTCTTGGCCCCGCTCTTGCGGCTGGTCAACACCTCTTGCTAATGAATCACGGCAATGAATTGAACAAAGGCAGTAGTCATAGCAGAACCGGGTAGGATATCATGACTGATACAAATCATTATGCGGCAGTTGGCGGAAAAGAATACCAGAAGCTCTTCGGAATTGATGGCAAGGTAGTTTGCATTACAGGTTCGAGCCGCGGTCTAGGAAAGGCGCTCGCCAGTTGCTTTGGACGGTTGGGTGGCAATATAGTCCTTTCCTCGCACAATATTAAAGAGCTGACCGAAGCAGAGGCCGAACTCGAGGGCCAAGGAACCAACGTGACGGCTATCCGCGCTGATGTGCGGTCGCACGACGATTGCAAGGCGCTGGTTAGAGGCACGGTCGACCGCTTTGGACAGATCGATGTGATGATCTGCAATGCAGGTACCGACATCATTAAGCCAGCGCATTCATATGAAGAGCCGGAATGGGACGAAATCGTCGATACGAATCTGCGTGGCTACTACTATTGTGCGAAGTTTGCCGCCCAGGCAATGCTGGATCAAGGCGGCGGCAGCATCATCATGACCTCTTCGGTCGCCAGTTCGCTCGGCATACCGGGCCTGGCTGTCTATGCTGCGAGCAAGGGAGGCGTCAATCAACTGACGCGCACCATGGCGGTAGAATGGGCCGATAAGGGTATTCGGGTAAATGCCGTCGCCCCTGGATTCATCAACAACTTCATGGATGGGGTGCATCCTAACCTCGATACCCCTTACCAGCGCCGCGCTATGGAACTCACTCCGATGCGACGCCGCGGCAATTTGCCTGAGTATTTCGGACCTTACATTTTCCTCGCGAGCCCAGCTGCATCGTTCGTAACAGGCGAGATTCTCTATGTCGATGGGGGCTACGCCGCGAGCTGATGCAGGATGATTCGATGTTGTGGCGGTATTTTTAGGAGCTGGGCAATGTTAATCACAATACCAGATGAAGTGAACTTCCTAGACTGTACCTTGCGCGACGGTGGCTACTACACAAATTGGGATTTTGCGCCGGAACTGGTGTCGGACTATGTCGCTACTATCAACACTCTTCCAGTGCGCATGGTCGAGCTGGGGCTCGTCGGAAAGCCTGAAAGCCACGGATATTTCGCCAATGTGACGAGCTCTAAGGCCGAACAGGCGGCTGCCGGTCTCCGGGTCAAGGCTTGCGTAATGATCGATGCCAAGGATGTGCTTGCGAGCGAACTGCCTATACCCCTTGCCTTGACCCACCTGACAGAAGGACTGGTGCCAGGGCATATCACGACCGTCCGCGTGGCGGCGCATTACAGCAACTTGGCTGCCTGCCGGGACATTTGCACTGAGTTGTCTCACAGGGGCTTCCGTGTGTTTTTGAATCTTATGCAGATCGATGCGGCAAATGCTGCAGAAGTCGAGATATGCTTGACGGAGGTAAAGCAGATCGACACCATCGACGTGCTTTATATTGCCGATTCCTTTGGCTCTATGAAGCCGGCTCGCGTTCAGGAACTTATCGGCCGGTTTGCGGGTCGAATTGAGCCTGACATCGGATTCCACGGCCATGACAGCCGCGGATATGCGCTGGTCAATTCAGTGGCCGCCGCGATGGCGGGAGCGACCTGGATAGACTGCACCATGGGCGGCATGGGCCGCGGGGCAGGAAATACGGCTAGTGAGCAGCTCCTACCGCTTCTCACGCGCCTCGAAACATCCAAGGAGCGGGCACTCCTTGAGCACGTCCTACGTCACTTCAAACCGCTTCGCAAACGGTATGGCTGGGGCAGCACCGCGGCATATCAATTCGCGGGCTCAAATTTCATCCATCCGTCCTACGTTCAAAAGCTTTGTGAAGGCGGGGCATTGTCTGACGCCGCGATTATCAAGCGCCTTTCGGACCTCCGCGCCGATGAACGGATGAGTTTTGACAATGAAAAGCTGTCGGCGCTGATGGCGCAGGACATCGCCTGATCGCAGATATCTCCGTCGAGGTGCCCCCTTTTCCCAATTTGGAGGAAGCCATGACTCTGCCAAATGCGGTTGTGAAACCAACGGTCCTCCCGTCCGATCCACGGTTTTCATCAGGCCCTTGCCGTAAACATCCCGGTTGGAGCGTGCACCCAAATATGCTGCGCTATGTTGGACGAAGTCACCGGAGCTCCGAGGGAGCAGAAAGGCTGGGAGAGGTAATCAGGCGCATGGCCTCTTTGCTAGAGCTGCCTGATAGCTGGCTCTGCGGAATCGTGCCCGGTTCAGGCACTGGGGCCTGCAGCATGGCCCTACAAAATCTACTCGGCCCGTCTCCAGTCGAGACATTCTTGTCAGACAGTTTCTCGCAGTATTGGGCAAGTGAGATCGATACATTGGGGCTTGCGCCCCAAAGGCGGCACACTTGTGCTTATGGCGATTTTCCGCGTACCGGCAGGATCGACCCAAATCACGACATCGTTTTAGTGCTAAATGGCACCAGCAGCGGCGTTTGTCCCCCGGATCTTGACTGGATTCTTCCCGACCGTGCCGGGCTTGTGATCGCAGATGCCGTCTCGGCAGCTTTTACTAGGCACATTGACTTCGATCGGACCGATGTTCTGTGCTGGTCATGGCAGAAGGCGCTTGGCGGGGAAGGCGGCCACGGTATGATCGCGCTCTCACCTCGAGCCCAGGCACGGCTGAAAGCGGGCGAACCTAAGCCTGTAGCCAGGCTCATGAGGGTGCACAATCCCGACGGATCTGTCAACAAAGCGTTCTTTGGCGGCCGGACGATCTCGACCCCGAGCATGTTCGCCGTCGAGGATATCCACTCTGCGCTCGACTGGGCCGAAGCGTGCGGCGGACTACCCGCGCTTCTGAATAGGGTTGCCAATAACTATGCTGTGATGGCCAACTGGGTGAACTCTACTCCTTGGATTGATTGGACTTGCGCCAATCCGGCAGCACGCTCGACCTGTTCAATTACTCTACGGCTCGTAAGAGAGCAACTGGCTGCCGGCGAGAAAGAGGATGACAGCAAAATCGTTGCGGAGATGATCCGCCTACTCGAAACCGAGGCCGCGGCTTTTGACATCTGGAGCTATGGCGATGCGCCACCGGGATTTCGGATATGGGCGGGGCCTACGGTCGAGGCAGATGACTTGGCGATTTTGTGCGAGTGGCTGGCCTGGGCTTACGCCCATGCCTGCGAGGCCAGTATACTACCCAAACCGATAGTCGAGCGTGCCAGAGCGTCTGTTCAGGGGTGACAACATGAGCGCTAATATTCAAAGAGGTTGGGCGATGACTCAAAAAATAATACGAGTGCCTACTTTTGTGTCCATCTCCCGGAGGACATTTTACTGCAAGGGTATATGCGGCAGGGGTCCTCACGATGCGTCGCAGCGTTGATCCTACTGCGCGTGGCCTTTTCTCGATAAGGTCCGTCCGCAAGGGCGAAGTCAATGGACGATCCGGTGATCCTATCGAGGCCTCTTTGACGAAGGGGGGCACGGTAGGCAAGGCCAGCCATCAGGTTCATCCGCGCTGGTATGTTTGCACCGAAAACGCCGATGAGATCTCACGGACCGGAGCGATCAATCACAGCTGTAGACCGAATGTCCGCCTCCTCGGTGCCGTTTGTGGCGACGCAATATTTCGGTGCGAGTACGGACGGGCTAGCCGAGCTCCTTATCGATTCGTAATGACCGGATCTCCGGCATGCGGCTTTTCGGGCTGTAGGTATGGCACCCCACACTGCCGCGGCAAGAAAACATGCGACGACTTGCGCGTCAGAGCGTTGCAAGAGGGTTATCACGGCTACTTTCCCGCGTCTAAAGCGCGTCCGGTTCAGCCACAGAAAGAATCGGCCTATGCTCCGACCGCAGCCCTCCACAGCCCACCAGAGCTCGAGCGTGCTCAGACATTGATCGATCGCTATGACGCGATACTTTTCGATGCGATGGGGGTGCTGATCAGCGAAAATGATGCCCTGCCCGGCGCTGCTGATATCCTGGCCCAACTTAATATGTCCGGTCAGCCATATTACATCGTGACGAATATAAGCAGTGGATCGGATGAAACAATATTCGCGCGTCTCCGCGACGCGGGACTTCCGATTCCAGCGGTCGACCGTATAGTGTCTGCGGGAGGTGTCGCGCGACATCGCGTGCTCGAAGAGCTGTCAGCCGGGCGGCTAGTTTCCTATGTGGGCAGTGCACACGCTGCGCATGACATCTTCGGCAAGCATCCAAATCTTCATTGCGCTGACACGGCTGAGACATTCGACACACTCGTGGTGCTCGATGACGAAGGTTTCGATTTCAAACGGGCTGCCGATCATATCCTGTCGACCTTTCATCGCAGGCTGATCGAGACGGGCGAAATGCCCCGTATAATAGCAGCAAACGCGGACATCATTTATCCCGGCAAGAACAGCTCACTCGTCTTTGGACCAAGCATAATAGGGCCAATGCTTCAGGCAGGACTCGCGCCTTTTGGAGCTCCGCCAATCTCGGTAGAACTTATGGGCAAGCCAGGAAGAGCGATTTTCGAAGAGTGCATCGCGCGGGCCGGCACCGACCGTCTTTTAATGGTCGGCGATCAGGTAGATACTGACATCAAGGGCGCGAAGGCTGCCGGCCTCGACGCACTTCTCGTAACCACCGGCCTGAACAACAGCGGCGAGTTGCGTCACGACGAGAACGGCGCTCCCGCTTATGTCGCAAAGACCCTCAGTCAAATCTTCGATGGCGATTTGTTTCCACACCGTCGATAGGCGAGGCATTCCGGTAGAACCGATCACGTTTGGGCAGTTTGGAGCGATTATGGCGGATAGGACCTGGTCTTAACGGCAGCGGTTGAACGCGGCAGCTCGGCTATGTTGGAATTGGCGATAATCGTCTCGACGATTCGAGCCCGCCGACCCGGCAGGTTCTTCGCATTCTCGATTCAGGGCTTTCAGCGTTTGGATCTGAGACGGCCTCGGAGATCCAATGCCTGCGCGCGGTCGGCACGCAGCCGCCGGCATGATGGTGTCCGTGGGTCCGATCGGTTCAAAGCTCTTCGGCGTGCTCGGGAACCCGCAACGACAGATCATGCGAACCCTGCATCGAGCGCTCGCCATTCCGTGGACGGCTCAACCTAAGCTGCCGACCAACGGGAATCCTGTTCGTCAACCCACATTCGGTGAAGGGTGCCTGCCATCCGTCTGGCCAGGGCGACCTTCGCACGTCGGACTTGCATCGGCGGAAGGGCTTGGGATCATCGATTGTTGCCCTGTTAGGTGAGCGCAGTGACGGGTTCTATGCCAGGCATGGTCGCGAGGCGACGGCAGATGGGATCCACTCGAACTGCTCTCAGGACGAGCCGGTGTAAGCGGTGTTTCCGGGCCACCTTTTCGGGAGTGATCGCGATCTGTGAGGTTGCCGATCCTGTATTGGGATCGGAGATATGCTTGTGTCTGGACTTGACCTTATGCTTGACCCGGAGCGGCAGTCTCGGCGTTTTGAGGATCAACGGCGCTGGCGGCCGGCGTCACTGGTCAATGGACGACAAGGCGCGGATCGTCGCGGAGACACTTGAGCCGAACGCAATAATTTCCGAAGTCGCCCGGCGTTATGATCTCAGGCCACAGCAGGTGTTCGCCTGGCGCCGCGAAGCGCGCAAACAGGCCGCTTTGGCGCAGCAGGAATCCCCGGCCTTCGTGCCGGCGGTGGTGACGACGGCGCTTCCAGAACTCACGCCGACGCGTCCAAGCACGGCCGCGCAAGCGCGAAGCAACTAGTGCGACCGGTATCATCGAGCTTGAGTTTGACGGCATGGCCATGCGGGTCGGCAGTGGTGCCGACGCCAGGACGATTGCTGCTGGCATCCGTGCGTTGAAGGCCACATCGTGATCGGGCCGACGGGTGCGGTCAAGGTCATGGTGGCGACAAAGCCGGTGGACTTCCGCAATTATGTGGAGCGCCGAATTATGCGGAGTCCGCGGCGGCAATTCCTTGTCGCTCGCGGTATTTGAGCAGCGATTACTCGACATAATCTGCCGATCGGCTGACGGACTTCAGCATGGCTAGCAGCTTGTCGGGAGCGCGGAAGCGACCCGGCTTGAGCGACGGCGGCACCATCGCGGCAAGCGCCTCGAGCTTCTCGGTCGGATCGGCCCGCAGATAGATTTCCGTGCTTTGGAGGCTGGCGTGACCGAGCCAGAGCGAGACTTTGCGGACATCCCGGGTCGCCTGCAGCGTGTGCATGGCACAGGTGTGCCGCAAGACGTGGGGAGTAACGCGCTTGTCGGCGATGGACGGTTGCTTCCGCGCCGCGATGGCGACGTGCTTGGCCAGGATATATTCGAATCCGGACCGGGTCATCGCGCGTCCCGTCGCATTGAGAAAGAGCTCGGCGTCGCCACTCGCCGGGCGGACCGCCAGCCAAGCCTTCAACGCCGCCGCAGTCTCCTTCCACAGGGGCAGCACGCGTTCGCGGCGTCCTTTGCCCATGACGTGGATGCTGGCAACCGTCTGGCGATCGATCTGGTCGATGCGGAGGCTGACGAGTTCGGACACGCGCAGCCCGGCAGCGAAGGCGAGATGCAGCATCGCCCGATCGCGGATGCCAGAGACCCGACGCGGGTCCGGTGCGTCGAGCAGAGCCTGCATCTCGTCGCGGCTGAGATGACTGACGAGGGCCTCATCGACCTTCTTCATCGGGATCGCCCGGATCCGGCGTGCCTGATCCAGACAGGATGGGAGCCTATACTCGAGGAAGCGGAAGAAGGCTTTGATGGCGGCAAGACGGACGTTGCGGGTGCGCGCCGAGTTGCCGCGTCCTTCTTCGATGTGTTCCAGGAAGGAGAGAATGAGCGGCGGATCGAGCTGCTCAATCTCGATGCCGGACGGGGCGGTCCGCAGTCGAGCAGCCGCGACGCACAGCAGCAGCTGAAAGCTGTAGGCGTAGGCCGCGCAGGTGTGCGGGCTCGCTCGCCTCTCGTGCGGCAGATGCTCGCGCAAGAAAGCGGTGAGATGCGGAGCCAGCGCGGTCATGAGACGGTTCCTTGGTGCAAGGCCTCGCCGACCGCCGCGATCTGCCGCATCAGGATCGGCGTCGCCTGAAGGTACCAATAGGTGGCGGTGACGTGGGCATGGCCGAGGTAGGTGCTGAGGGCAACGATATGGCGGCCGACGGCATCGCGATCGTGCCGGCACTGCTCCAGTGAGCGTACGGCAAAGGTGTGCCGTAGATCATGAATACAGGGACCCGGTTGGCCGGGGCCTCTTCGCAGGCCGATCGAGCGCGCGAGCTGGAGGAAGTTTGCGATCACGGTACTGTAGGCTGGCGATGCGCCCGCGGCGGAAACGAATAGCGCGTTGTTCAACGTACCGAGCCGGCGACGTGCAACCAAATACCGGTCCAAAGCATCCCATGTCGTGGTGTGGAGCGGCAGCAAGCGGCTCTTGTGGAACTTGGTCTGTCGGATGATCAAGCCATCGGCGGTCATGTCATCGAGTTGAAGCGAGAGGGCTTCGGAAATGCGCATGCCGGTGGCGGCAATCAAACCGAACAGGGTCTCGTACATTAGCGGCCGGATCGAACCTGCCAGCTTCAGGCGGGCAGCCGCCTGCATCAGCGCGACGATCTCGTCCGCGCTGTAGATATGCGGAATCCGTCGCTCTAACGGGCTGTGGCCCTGAGCATCAGCGGGCGGGATCTCGTGCCGCCGATCCTCGGCCGACAGCGCCAGCGCAAAGCGGCGGACCGTCAGCAGTCGGTTGCGGCACTGCTGTGGCGAAGGCGCAAGCCTCGCCCATTCGAGCACGCGGGCAGCTTGGACATGTCGGTCGTCGTGTCGCTCGGCGAAGGCAACGAAGCTCTTCAACAGCGTGCTCTGGACGCGGAACCTGAAGCCCAGCCTATGCTGCAGTTCCACATAGCGTGCGAGATCCTGGCTCAGCATGACGCACTCCCCGGCCAGGGCTGAGCAACCCGAAGCAACATATCGACGTCAACCTTTGCGTAGTGGGCGGTGGTGTCGACCGACCGATGGCGCAGCACGGTTCCAATCACGTCCAGCGTGGCGCCGGCCCGCAGCATACCGGTTGCTGCCGAGTGCCGCAGAAGATGGGCGCCTCGGGACGGAGCGTGGTTGATGCCAGCCCTCGCAAGCGCAAGGCTGACGATGCTCGAGACACTCGCACTCACCAACGGCCGAAACGGTGCAACGGTCCGCAGGAAAATCTGCTCACAGGCGGCAGGCGGACGGGCGCATCGCAGATAATCGATAATCGCGTCGCCAGCGTCCTGGGGCAGCGGAAGCCGAACCTCGCGACGTCCTTTGCCGCGAACGCGCAAGGTTCCCTCGCGCCAGTCAATGTCGTCGAGGCGCATTCCCGAAATGTCGCCGGCGCGCAGGCCGAGACGTGCAAGTAGCAGAAGCACTGCGCGGTCGCGGATGCCCATTGGCGTCGTGATGTCGCACGACGCGATAACCCGCTCGACTTCCGCCGTGGAAATATAGCGCGGCAAGGCAGACAACCGCCATTGCGGCACCGTCGGGATCGCCTGATCAAGCCCGGCGGGCATAGGCCTTGGGTTGCTAAATATCTGAGGTAGCCGCGTAGCGCCATCGTCATCGTCTTGAGGTTGGCCCGCGAATTGCGCTGCGCTTCCCCCAAGATCGCTTGCCGAATGAGACGGGCATCGTAGTGCCTTGGATCGGGACCCAAAGCGGGAAACAGCCGCATGACCATTCGGCCATGGCGACCGATGGTGCGCTCAGAAATGCCCCGGTGCCGTCTCAGCCAAGTCTGGAATGCAAGGACTTGGTCGTCGTGGGCACGCGGCTCATCCTGCGTCAATGGCGTCACGACCCCGCATTCCGCCAGAAAGCTTACGAACCGCCGCGCCCGGTTCACGTATTTGGCGGACAGGCGATCGGCTCGTCGAACGCCGGGACAGCGGCATCGATGTCGCGCAAAGCGGCGAACCGTATCCTCGTTGATCTCCGCGACAGCGATCTTCGCGCTTTGCAGCCAATGTCCGAAGTGACGAGCCGAGGCTTCGTAGCCTGACACCGTCAGGCGGGTGTATCCCAGGCTCAACAATCGGCTCGTGAACGCTTCCACGAACGGTCGCAAGGCGCCCGGGTCCATCAATTGCGTGCATTCGAGCAGAACTTCCTTCGACTTTGACACGTGTGGTCTCCTCTCGAGGTCAAATGAACGTCGAGAGACGACAACAATTATGCCGAGCAAGAAAGCGGATTGAGTGCTCTAACACATTGGAATGAAAGGAAGAAGTTGGTTTGATTGCGGCGGACTCCGCATAATCCGGCGCTCCACATAATTGCGGTTATGCGGAGCCCTGCATAACCGCAAGGGTGCGGAAGGGCTGGCCGCGCTGGTGCGCGAGACGATGGGCGCCGACCCGTTCAGCGACGGAGTCTATGTTTCCGCGCGAAACGAACGGATCGGATCAAGCTGATTTTCTGGGACGGCACCGGTGTCTGCCTTTATGCGAAGCGGCTGGAGGATAGCGAGTTCCGCTGGCCGAAAGTGCATGATGGCGTGGTGCGGCTGACGGCCGCTCAGTTGTCGGCGCTGCTTGAGAGGCTTGATTGGCGGCGAGTCCATGAAGCCAGCCGGACGCGCGCTCCGGCGCAGGCGGGTTGATCCGCGACTTAGTGAATCGCCTGGAAAGGTGCCGGCCGATTGTCGCCGAGTTCGAACCGTGGCTGCGCGAGAAGCTCGGCCTGATCAGCCAGAAGACCAAGCTCGCCGAGGCGATCCGCTACACGCTCTCCCGATGAGAAGGACTCTCGCTCTTCCTCGATGATGGACGCATCGAGATCGACTCCAATACCGTCGAGCGCTCAATCCGCCCAAATCGCCTGAACCGTAAGAACGCGCTCTTCGCAGGCTCCGACGGCGGCGCCGAGCACTGGGCGACAGTCGCATCGCTCGTGGAAAGCTGCAAGCTGAACAACGTTAGCCGCTGCGCTACCTCGCTGACGTCCTCACCAGAATCGTCAACGGCCATCCCAATAGCCAGATCGACGATCTCCTGCCGTGGGCTTACATCCCGGCTAGCGAGACCCGCGGGATGGCGGCCGAGATTGATGCGAAGATACGCTGTCGGGGAAGATGTGGGCAGTGCGGTTCGGTTTGGGTTTGTCATGTCGACCCGCTCTGCAATCTTGATGAAGATCCCACCTCGTTGAGGTGACGATGCGCGCATTCCATTCACAAATGTTCGTCCGAAGTTGAACAACCCGACGAAACGGTAGGCCGGGCGCCTGTCGGTGAGGACTTGCAATTCAGAACGGTGCGGCAGTCGGCACGCAGCTTGCTGCTCACAGCGGACCGTCACCAATGGCGTCATGGAGGCCGGTGGTGGGTAGTCAGCCTCTCAAATTTCGCGCGTGTAGATTGGCGGCAGTCCTTTGGGCCAGTGGACGACGCCTCGTTCGGTTCGCACGGCCGATCTGATTGGAGTGGTCAATGGATCATCACTATTACGGTCTCCCGTTCCTGGGTGCCGTTGAGGTATTCGAGGCATTGCCACGTCATCTCTCGTTGACGCTTGCGGCTTCCGAGCTAAACCTAACAGCGGCAGAGATCCGTCGGCAGATCAAAGTAATCGAGGACGAGATTGGCACTCCTGTATTTGTGGTACTTGGAGCGGACGTTATGCTTACCGGCCCTGGGGAAGACCTTTATAGCGTGTTGGCAAGCATTTTTTCCAAGACATGCAATGTCCTTAGGACCATTAAACGCGGCGGTCACTACAAAATGGGACAATTACCTCCACCGATGCGTTCGCGCCGATCTGGCTGACAGGGGCAAATTGTGGTAAGAGGAACACGAACATCGCGCCGACCAGATCGATCGCATCTCGAAGGCTGGCTGCTCCTCGGCTGCAACGGGCGGATCATCGGCGCTGCTTCGGGTCCTGTTGGCTCCTCGTTCGCGACGGAAGCTGCGCCACGGGTTCCGAAAGTGACGCTGCAACCATTGAACGAACAGGGATTCCGATGCGGTCCAGGCGCTCTCGACCAACATGTGGCGAACACGACTGTTGCCTGCCTTTGTGACGCCGCCGCGCCGGACTGTCTCCCCGGTTGAGCGCTCGCCGGGAACGAGACCCATGAACTGGCGTGGGCTTTCGAACCGGCTGGCATCGCCCACTTCGGTGACGAACGTCACGGCGACGATCAGGTCTACCCCACGCAACGTCTGAAGCGCCCACACGATCGGCGCCAGGACCAGGCCGGACGAACTCTTCGATCACACGCGCCAGCCGCTCGACCCGTTCATTCGAACGCGCACCGCCTCGACCATCTCCTGGAGTGCGATCTGATTGCGCGGGGTGATCGAACCGCTGCTTCTGGTGCCAGCGCAAATAGCGCATCGTCCAGCGCTTCTTGCGGGGATAGATATGCCCGTGCTTGAGCATGAAGGCCTCACATGCTGCGGATGGACGCGAAGCGTCTCGGCCGCGGCCGGCCGGGCGCGGACGAGATCCCGCATGGCTTCGTGACCTTCATCAGGAACCCACACTGCGGTCAGTTTGCCGGCGCGCAGCAGCCGAGCCAACGCAAGAGCATCCCGGCGGTTTGTCTTCACTCGATCGCCGGGCTTCCTTGGGATCAACGATGGCGCGACCACAGTGCATTCATGGCCCAACGATCGGATCAGCCGGTAGAGGCCATAGCCGGTCGGGCCCGCCTCGTAGCAGAGGTGGATCCGATCGTACTTGGTGGCGATCCGTTGACGTAAGACCGTATGTCCGCTTCTGCTAGTGAGGTGGCTCGCCCTGCGCGTCCGAGGGTTGCTCGGGCGGGCCGAGCCGATCCTCATCACAGGAGGACGAGCCGTGACACAGATCATAGGGAAGCATTTGTCGGAATCGATCTTTCGAAGCAGAGGAATGCCGATGTTTGCAGGGTGCCCGGCGGGGAGCCTTTCGCCCCAATCCGACACCGATCGTCACATGCCAATCCTCCGGCCGTGGCCGGGACAAATGGACTCAACCAACGGCGATCGTCCGGCGGCACTATCAACTAGAACGCCGACCATGCGAACTGCATTTGGGAGCGACTGACGATTTCGGCGGTGGCGTGATTAAGCGTCAAGTGACGATGCCCCCGGAGAGTTTGTCCAACAATACATATTTGCGTAAAACAGACTATGCGGGCCTTTGAGTCTGAGGTGAGGTCTTCACTCTGAAATTAGAGAACTCATGACCTCGATCACATGACCGATATCAACCGACTTTTTCAGACCGAACGTTACTTGACGTCGCACTAGGTGCTCGGCCGCAGCGAACGTCGCCTCCCCTTGCAGGTTCTCACTAACGACAGCACTATCTATCGATGATGATACCTGTAAGAAGTTCCAGAGATCTTGATGCTTAGGCGACCGATCTCAAAGGTTTAGTTAGCTCAGAAGACGCTCCTCAAACGGGTAGGTTGATAACAACTCATACCCGTCGGAAGTCACGAGAACCTGTTCCTCCAACTTTACTCCGTCTCTTTCACCGACAGCGCCGACGTAGCTTTCAACGCATATGACCATTCCGGCTTCCACAGTCGCGTCGTACGCTATCGGACCCCGGAATATCGGTCTAACTTGCGGATATTCATCGCACATGCCAACCCCATGTATAACGCAAGGGTAGGCCTGCTCTTGGAATTCCTCTGGCACAGGCCAGGCTGTCGCCTGTAGATCCTTCATGCTGAGGCCAGGTCGGATAAGCTTCATGTTCGTTTGCAATTCGTCATATGCAAGCCGATACAGCTGGCGCTGGCGAGCGCTAGGCCGGTCCTTCCCATAGTAGAATGTCCGTGAGATATCACAGAAATACCCAAATGGGCCTACCATATCCGTGTCGAACCCGACGAGATCGCCCTCTTCGATGACGCGTTGGGTTGCTTCTTGGAGCCACGGATTAATTCGCGGCCCGGAAGCTAGCATTCGACCCTCATGCCAGCCGCCTTGGTTGGCAAGGTTGGTATAGTTGAGAAGTCCCCAAAGCTGCGCTTCCGTTACGCCTGGCCCCATGCTCTCCTGCATACGTGCAATGCCGTGCTCGGCTACAGCACAGGCCCAGCGGATGCACGCTATCTCGTCATCCGATTTGATAACCCGCGCCCGTTCCACGATATCGACCGCATCAATTACATCAAGATCGCGCTGAAGCAGGGCTTGGGTTATGCTCGGGTTCACATATTCCACTGCGACTTTTCGATTGGCAGTCCCAATTTCGCTTAGGAACCCAACGATGTCGTCGGCGAAAAGCCTCGCGCCGTCCGCCAGTTCGTTGCCGCCTTCAAAAAACGAAATCGGCCTTCCGTGCCTTAAGCGGTCTGCGGAGCACGCGTTGCCAATACCCTGATGAAGGGTGATCGGACCTTCAAGTGGCAAAAAGAGATAAGTGACTGGGATATGCGACTGAAACAAAGGGTACGCATTGTAGTCAACTGCATAGCGGATGGTAATGGGGCTCACCAGGACACATAATGCGACATCAGCTTGGCGCATCGCCGCTCTTAGCCGGGTTTTCCGGTATACATCGAGTCTGCTAAAATCGATATCCGGCATTGGTCGAAACTGCCGCAAGTCGCTCCAGTCGTCATTGAGCACAAACCCATCTGGACCGGATTTGGAATTCGACATAGAGCCCTCGTGCATGTTCCGAATTGCCGCGGATCAGCCCCACGCGCAATGTCTAGGGTATAAAGTATAGGAAACGTCGCTCCACTCAAATGAGTATTGGTCGTAAGCCTGATAATCAGGAGTCATGACCACACCCAACGGTCGCAAAGGCTGCGTAAGGCCGCGGTGTACAGCGCGCCATGAACTTCAGCTTGTCTGCCGCAAGACTTCTTGGCGCTTGCAACCGGGTGGCATCAAGGCCCAAATCATTAGATGCGGCCGACGGACAATCCGTCAGGGTTTATCACTTTTGCTGTACAATCCGATATGTATGGCGAGTCCCAATAAGGCAGTTGTCGTTGCTGGTGCGGCTATCCCCGATACTTTGGCAGCCTTCACTACGACCGGACCCGAGCTGGCAAGAGCCGAATGCAGAGGCCGCTGCAGATGGCATTCCGCCAGCCCAGGGCTCTTGGTCGTCGATGAGGTTTGGCAGCCATTTCACGTACGTGGGATGCCCGGGATTGACGCGATAAGGGGCTGCGCTGCGCGTCATTTCGACCGTTTTACCTTTGGATCGACCAGAGCAGTTGGCCCGACCGACCGCTGGGTGCTAGACGGGGTGGGGTCGAGGGCGTTCGCAACGGCATCCTTCCTCGCGCGAGGAAGAAGGGTCATGAGAAGAATGAAGGCCGAGAGCGCCAGGATCAGGACATTGGTGATGATAAGCGCCCAGTCGTTTCTAAGGATCCCGTAGGTCAGCCACACGGCAAACCCCAGTACGTTGATGCCGTACATCAGTGCAGAAATGCTGCTCGTGTCCCGGGTTTTGATGATTTTCCAGGCTTGCGGAGTAAAAGCGGTCACCGAGCACAGAGCTGCGAGGTAACCAGTAACCGTGATCCAATCCATGGTTCGGGATCCCAGTTGGCTATTTCGTTTGAGTCAGGTAGTTATTGCGGCAACAGCTACGCAGACCAGTCAGCGGCTTCTACGTAAAGCGGCCGCGCGAGCAGGGCCGAAGCTCGGCGCCACTACGACGTTCCCTAAGTCGGCGTAGCTTCGTTCTCCTCTGCGAGCGGCGCATCTTGCACGATCCTTACAAACCGCAATTCCCGGGCAAGCTTGCGGATTGATTAACGTTGCCATCGCTGCTCCTCGCCTCAATGGAAGACTTCTACCGTTTAGGCTATTGAACGTTTTTCTCCAACGCTGGAGAATAGATGAATCTCTGGTCGGAGAGGTTCAGGGTGCCTGGCGACGTTACATCTTCGACCAAAGCTTACCGCCGGTCGCCCAGTTGTTTGGCTCATACTCATCAAAAACTACGTGGACCTGTTCTGGTCGTAAAGTCATACTATCACAAAATAGCTTCGTGATCTCAGCGACCAGGTGTTCTTTTTTGTCGTCGTCCGCCTTGAACGTTTCAATATGAATAACAGGCATAACGTACTCCTCTGGTATACTATGAAGTTTATTGCAGGCGGCCTAAGCGTCCGTCACAAAAAAAGCTCTGCAACGCGGGCGCAGACATCGCTATCGAATTTCAAGCCAAGGTCGAGCCAAAGCTCGTTGATAATCTTACTCGCCAACCGAAACCCTAACGTTGGGCCTCACTGTGGGTCCGACACCCATCATGCTACTTCAGTAATAGGCAGCGGCGCGCAACACTTCAAATGAGTATTAATGGGTGACCGGATAACCAGGAGTCATGACCACCTAAGGCTCCCAGAAGCCGTCGCAACGGCATTACCGATGACCGACACGCCATGACTTCAGCTTGTCCTTCGCATGACTTTTTGGTCGCTTGCAAACTTGCATTATGCGGGCCTAGATCACTAAGCAGGCCGCCGGAGATCCCCGCCAAGCCTCATTACTTTACAGGGCAATCGATATTATGACGCAATCCAACAAAGTGGTTATCGTTACTGGCGCGACCTCGGGGATAGGCGAGGCCGTCGCAGAGGCCTTTGCCGCGACAGGGGCGTCACTGGTGTTGATCGGCCGCGATCGAGAGCGGGGCCTACGAGCCTTGGAGTCGGTTCAGAAACTCGCTTGTCCGGCCGAATTGATGCTGGGCGATGTGTCCGACTCGGCATTCGCGGACCATGTAGTGAATTCCAGCGTAGCGCGACTGGGAAAGGTCGACGTCCTGGTCAACAGCGCTGGTATCATCCGGCGTGGAAGCGTCGTGGAAACCTCGGACGATGATTGGCGGGAGATATTCGAAGCCAATGTCACCGGCGTGTTCTACTTTAGCCGCGCCGCGGTGAAGGCCATGCGGAAAACCGGCGGCGGCAGCATCGTCAACATAGCCTCGAATGTGGGGCTGGTTGGCTGTCCCGGGCTGGCTGCCTATTGTGCCTCGAAGGGCGCGGTCGTTCTGCTGACTCAAGCCATGGCTCTCGATCACGCCAAAGAGCAGATCACAATCAATGCCGTCTGCCCCGGTGCCGTGGATACGCCTATGCTTGTGTCGGCTCACAGCAAGCCGGTTACCGCGGCCGAAATTCTTCAAAGAAATGTTGATTCAATACCTCAGGGTCGTGTGGCGACTCCGAAGGAAATTGCGAGCTTGACCCTGTTCCTCGCGAGCGAGGAAGCCAGGCACATCACGGGTGTTGCTGTTCCAATAGATGGCGGCTTCACGGCAGGATAGGAGAAATTCTTGGGTAATCGGCTATCAGGCAAAGTTGCCATTGTCACTGGGGGCAATCAAGGCATAGGGCGAGCAATTGCTGAGAGGCTCGCTGATGAAGACGCCATGGTTGTCGTTGGCGATCTGCGTGACGACCGCTCCGCCGATCCCGGCAGCGTCGACAGGCTCACGTCTATGCCTCTCGATGTTACAAAGGAGGTCTCGATTCGCACGTTCGTTGACGAGGTCCTCGAGAAATTTGGCAGGATCGATGTCCTGGTCAACAATGCCGGTCTGGTCTTTCATAAGTCCATCGACGAGCAGACCGCTGATGATTGGGACCGACTCATGGCGGTCAATCTCCGTGGTCCGTTTCTGATGGCCAAATATGTGGTCCCGGAAATGAGACGTATCGGCTCGGGCACGATCGTCAACATCGGGTCGGTCGAGGGCTATATGGTCAACCCCTGGCATACTGCCTACGCGGCCACGAAGGCCGGCGTGCATGGTCTTACACTGGGACTGGCAGTTGACCTCGGGCCTGATGGCATACGTTGCAATACCGTTTGCCCCGGCTGGATCGATACCGAGCTGAATCGTGCCTACGTCGAGATGCACCCGGACCGAAGCTTGATCGAACGAGAGTTGGGACAACTTCACCCGGTGGGAAGGATTGGCGCTCCACAGGAGATAGCCAATGCGGTCCTATGGTTGGCTAGTGAGGAATCCAGTTTCGTTAGCGGTGAAATGATCTCCGTCGACGGCGCGCGAACCAAAAAGATATCCCTGCCCGCCATCTTGGACGAGGAGTATCGGGCCAAGCTGACGAGGCCGCAGCCATAGTGGTGCGTTGGCGACTTCGAACGGATTGCGACAGGGGCTGTCGCTCGCCAAGTATCATCCTGGCCCTCCCTTGAGCCACACGATGGTGTCGACCCTCGCGCTCTTGCAGGCCGGGCAGGTCGCTCCGCATCGGCTGAGGCGTGGATCACACACACCTCAGCCGAACCGCGATCCTCAATGAGAGCCAAGACCAAGCCAAAGCCGCTGTTCCTCGGGATCGACACCGGCGGCACCTATACCGATGCCGTGTTGTGGTCTGAAACGGAAGGCCCGCAAGAAGGCCCGAACAAAGGCAAGGTGCTGGCCAAGGCCAAGGCGCTGACCACAAGGCATGATCTTGCCGTCGGCATTTCCGGCGCCGTCGATGCGGTGCTGCAGAAAGCCGGAACCGATCCGGCTGATATCAAGCTGGTGTCGATGTCGACGACGCTTGCCACCAACGCGCTTGTCGAGGGCCAGGGCGGCCGCGTCGCGCTGGTGATGATCGGCTTTTCCCATGGCGACCTCGCCCGCGACGGGCTGAAGGCCGCGCTCGGCACCGATCCGGTGGTTTTTTGTCCGGGCGGCCACGATGTGCACGGCAATGCCGCCAAGCTCGATCTGTCTGGACTGGAAGCGGCGTTGCCGGAACTTGGCGCCTCGGTGTCCGGCTTTGCCGTCTGCGCCTATTTTGCCACCCGCAATCCGGCGCATGAGATCGCCGCCCGCGAGTTGATCCGCGAAAAGACAGGCCTGCCGGTCACATCGAGCCACGAGCTGTCGGCCAAGCTCGGCGGCCCGCGCCGGGCGCTGACCACTTTGCTCAACGCCAGGCTGATCTCGATGATCGACCGGCTGGTGGCCGCGACCGAAGGCTTTCTCCAGGCGCGCAACATTGCGGCACCGCTGATGGTGGTGCGCGGCGACGGTGCGCTGGTTTCGGCCGCCTTTGCCCGCCAGCGGCCGATCGAGACCATTCTGTCCGGCCCAGCCGCCAGCCTGGTCGGCGCCCGCCACATGACCGGGCTCGACAATGCCATGGTGTCCGATATCGGCGGCACCACCACCGACGTCGCCGTGCTCGACGGCGGCCGCCCCAGGCTCGATCCGGAAGGCGCCACCGTCGGCGGCTTCCGCACCATGGTCGAGGCCGTCGCCATGCGCACCTTCGGCCTCGGCGGCGATTCCGAAGTGGCGCTGGAAGATGGCGCGCTCAACCCGAAGATCCTGCTCGGGCCGCGCCGCCTGGTGCCGTTGGCGCTGGCCGGCATGGCGCATGGCGCGGCGGTGACCTCAGAGCTGGAGCGTCAGCTGCGCGCGCCCAATCCTGGCCGCATGGACGGCCGCTTCGCGGTGCGCACCGGCGTGCCGGACCGGCTCGCCGCCGGCCTGACCGGCGCCGAAGCCAAGCTCTACGAGCTGATCGGTGCCGTGCCGCTCGCCGTCGACAGGCTTTTGAGTTCCAACGCGCAGAACGCGACGCTGAACCGGCTGGTGTCGCGCGGGCTGGTGCATGTCGCCGGCTTCACCCCGTCGGACTCCGCCCATGTGCTGGGCAAGCAGGCGAACTGGGATCCCATCGCCGCGCGCCTCGGCGCCGAACTGTTCGCCCGCAAGCGTGACGGCCGTGGCCAGAACATCGCCGCCTCGCCCGAAGCGATCTCGGAGCGGGTGCTGGTGACGCTGACGCGCTGGTCGGCCGAATACATCCTCGAAACCGCCTTTGCCGAGGATGGGCTCGATGGCGCATCAACGGTGGCGCATGCACTGGTGCAGCGCGCGGTCGACGCGCATCCCGGCATTGCCCGCCTGAGCGTGGCGCTCGACCGCCCGGTCATCGGCCTCGGCGCCTCGGCGCCGCTGCATTATGCCGGCTTGGCCGACCTGATCGGCAATGAGTGCGTGGTGCCCAGGGATACCGATGTCGCCAATGCGCTCGGGGCCGTCGTTGGCCAGGTCAGGGTGTCGGCCGAGGCCCGCGTCAGCCAGCCCCAGGAAGGGCTGTTTCGTCTCGCCTCGGGCGAGACCGTGCGCGATTTCCTCGATGAGGCGACGGCGATCGCGGCGTTCTCGTCGGAAGAGCGATAGCCTCTGATGCACGGAGCGTAGCGACTGGACGCGACGCGCGGTCCAGGTCTTTCCCGGACCGGTTTACATGCCCATGCGGTTGAGTGTGGCAGCGATTTCGGCATCCGACCACCGGGTTGCGATGGATCGCATGATCGCCAGAGCCCCGCGGTCGGGTGCGAGGAGATATCAGCTAGGCCTATAGAGCCCGCATTATCAGATAACATTTAGTCGTTCGGTACATAACTTTTTGTTCCGTTGTTTTGTTGCTTCCGCGTCGCTAGCCTCCCTCGCTGCCTATCGGCTAAACAAAAATCAGAATGGGAACAGATCATGGAAAATACCATCGGCAATATGAGCCGCCGGACCTTTCTCAAGACAGGCGCAGTGCTTGGCGGGGGGGGCGTCGCTGGCGGCATGCCGTTGTCGCAAGTCATCTGGGCAGCCGAAGGCAAGGTGCTCAGGGCGTGTTCCGATGGCGACATCAGCAAACTTGATCCCGCTTTCTACAACCGACAGGTGGAAGTGGACGTGATGAGCTGCATCTATTCGAAGCTCACGCGCTACAAGCCGGGCTCCGAGTGGGGTTGGGAGCTGGAAGCGGCGGAGAAGATGGAGCAGGTCGACCCAACGCATATCCGCTTCCGCCTGAAAAAAGGTGTCAAGTTCACCGGCGGTCACGGCGAAATGACGGCGAGGGATGTGAAATTCTCCTTCGAACGCATTTTCAAACATAAATCGTTTCTTGCGCCCCAATGGGGTTCGTTCGATCGTGTGGAATTGGAGGATGACTATACTGGCGTGATGGTGTTCAAGACGCCATTCGTACCTGTTTGGCTCCTTTCGCTGACCGATGCTACCGGTCATATCCTTTCCGAAGATGCGGTAATGAAGTCAACCAAGGATGGGGGTGATTTCGGCCTCAAGCCGCCAGCGTTCTCTGGTCCTTACGTGCTCGCCGACTGGAAGCCCAACCAATATATCCTCTTGACACGCAATCCGGAATGGTCGGGGCCGAAGCCGGGCTTTGACGAAATCCGCGTTGTGCCAGTCGACGACCTTAAGGCCAGAGAACGCGCCTATCTGGCAGGCGATGTGGATTTCACTTCTATCAGTCTGGATTCGCTTGCAGGCTTCAAGAGCAACCCGCCCGCCGACACCAAGGTCGAGGAATGGCCCTCGCTCTGGTATTACTGGATCGGCATGAACATGGATCACCCAAAGCTAAAGGACATCAACGTCCGGAAGGCGATCCAATGGGCGATCAATGTGCCGCAGATTTTGGAGGCCGCCTTTGCGGGCCAAGTCAACGTGGCGACGGGCACTATTGCTCTGGGGCTCGTCGGGCATCGTGCGAAGGCGCTCGTTCCGCCAGAAGGCGATCTGGCAAAGGCAAAGGAATTTCTGGAAAAGGCTGGCGTGAACAATCTGACCATAAGCATTGATTGCACAAGCGATAGCCTTAACTCAACTATAGCTCAGACCGTGCAAGCACAATTGTCCCAGATCGGCATTTCGGTCGAGGTCAATGTCCGAGATAACAGCACATTCTGGACGCTTGGCATGGAATCGGAAGGCGAGCGCTGGAAGGACTTGCAGCTCATCGTGAATGGGTTCATCGGTCTGCCGGATCCGAATTACAACACTAATCCGTTCTTGCAAAATCAAGTCGGCATCTGGAACTGGGAGCGCTTCCGCAGCGCGCGCTATGATGATCTGGCCGCCAAGGCAAACACGATCGACGATCCGGACGCGCGGGGGAAGCTGTACCAGGAGATGCAGGACCTCATGGAGGATTCGGGCGCCTACCGGTTCCTAACCAATGGTGCCAATCCAGTCATGTATCGCACCACGAAATTGGTGGCCTCAACGCGTCCGGACGGTGCCCCTCTCTTTTACGATTTCCAGCCGGTTTAAACTCGAGCGATGTGATCGGGCGGCAATTATGTGGTTCTATCTCCTGAAACGCATTGTCCTCGCGGTCGCAATCATTGCGATCGCGGTGACACTTCTGTTTCTGATGATCCATGCCGTGCCGGGCGATCCTGCAGTAACTTTGCTCGGCCCACGGGCAACTCCAGAGATGAGGGCGCAGATCCATCAGCAAATGGGGCTCGACAAACCCCTTGCCGTGCAACTCACCATCTTTTTTGGTAGGGTGTTCCTCGGCGATCTCGGCTTCGACGCGTTTAGCCAGAGGCCAGTTAGGGAAATCGTGTTCGAGCAATTGCCCTATACGATCGAACTGATCTTCGTCTCGATCGTATGGGCGCTCGTGATCGCAGTGCCACTCGGCTGTTATTCGGCCATGAGGCGCAACTCCATGATCGACCAGGTCGTCGGGGTCATGGCAGTAGCCACGATCGCCATTCCATCGTTCGTCATAGCAGTCTACGCACTGATGATTTTTGCCGTGACTCTGCGCTGGCTGCCAGCGATCGGTGTCGGCAATGGATTCTGGGATAGGCTCACCTATCTCATCCTCCCAGCTTTCGCCATAGGGATTGGCTGGGTCGGCTACATCTCCCGACTGGTTCGCGCCTCGATGCTCGAGGTCTTGGGGGAAAACCACATCCGCATGGCCCGCTCCTTCGGGATCTCGGAATGGCGCATCATTGCGCGCTACGCGCTGCCGCTGGCGATCCTGCCGACCGTGACCATACTCGGCGTAGGCATAGCGTGGCTGCTTTCATCCGCGGTCTTTATCGAAGTGGTCTTCGCGAGACCTGGCATCGGCGCGTTGATTGTGAACGCGGTAAATCAGCGGAACTATCCGATTGTCATGGGCGTCGTGCTCGTTACCACGTTCCTTATCGTTGCCGCCACGACGCTCTCCGATGTGCTCAACGCATTCCTCGATCCGCGAACCCGAGAAAAGCTCTGACATGGTGAATGTGGAAGCCATCCGTCCCAAACTCAGCGATGCCATTGATACCGGCGCCTTTCGTACCTTCCTGCGGCAATTTCGCAAAAACCGCCTGGGCATTCTCGGAGCAGTACTTGTCGTACTCATAGCAGCAACAGCGATCTTCGCTCCGCTGTTGATCACACACGATCCGATCCAGATCATGGTCGGGCCACGTCTGGCCGCACCTTCACTGGATTTTCTGCTGGGTACCGACCACTTGGGCCGCGACACGTTTTCTCGCGCTATCATGGGTGGCCGCATCCCGCTTCTCGTCGCTTTCGCCTCTCTCGGCAGTTCGTTGGCAGTCGGCCTCGTCCTTGGCTTGATTGCAGGGTTCGGTCCGCGTTGGCTGGACAATTTGCTCCTGCTTGTCTTCGATACGATCCGGTCGTTTCCGAGTATCATCTTCGCGCTGGCCATGATCGCGCTTCTGGGACCAAGCCTAGCGAGTGTCATTCTAGTCATCTCAATAACGTCCATGCCCATATATGCGCGAGTCGTGCGTACCCAGACAGAAGCGCATCGCAACAGTGAATACATTGCTGCGGAGCGCAGCATGGGCGCCGGCACAACGCGCATCCTCGCCGTGCACGTGCTCCCCAACGTCATCGGCCCGCTTCTCATCCTCGTGAGCATGGACGTGCCGGCCGTCATCGCCGTAGAGGCTGGTCTCAGTTTTCTTGGCTTGGGCGTGCGCCCGCCGACCCCTGATTGGGGTGCTATCCTCAACGATGGCTATAACTACATCAATGCGACGCCTTGGCTGGTCATCGCCGGCGGCATTCCCATCGTCATCGCAACGCTTGGCTTCACGTTCCTGGGCGAGGCGTTGCGCGACATATTCGATCCCAAATTGCGGAAATATCTATGACACGCGACGGTCTGATACAGCATACGTCCGCCCGGCCGCTTCTTGAGATCCGTAGCCTTAGTCTCGATTTCGGCACACCGCGTGGGCGCGTCCATGCCCTGCGTAACGTTTCTCTCGACGTACCGGCCGCACAGGTGATTGGCATAGTTGGCGAAAGCGGGTCCGGGAAGTCGACGCTTGCATACACGGTGATGGGCCTGCTTTCGGAAAATGCAGATGTGACAGCAGGCAGCGTCCTGTTCGAAGGTAAAGACCTGCTCAAAATGCCCGCTCAGGCACGTCGGAGCCTGCTCGGCGATCGTCTCTCCATGATCTTTCAGGATCCGATGACCGCGCTCAATCCGGTGCGGACCATCGAGAGCCAGATGATCGATATCCAGCACCACGAACGAGGAAGCCAGGGCGAAAAGCGCGCTCGTGCCCTCGAGATGCTTCACCGGGTCGGAATTCCCGATCCCCAAAGCCGTATCGGCGCCTATCCTCATCACTTCTCTGGCGGCATGCGTCAGCGCGTTTGCATTGCCATGGCGCTCCTTGTCAAACCAGCACTCCTCGTCGCCGACGAACCGACCACTGCGCTCGATGCAACGCTGGAAGTGCAGATCATTCATCTACTCAAGGATTTGCAAAAAGA
The DNA here is from genome assembly GCF_003997275.1 of Mesorhizobium sp. M6A.T.Ce.TU.002.03.1.1. Classification (NCBI taxonomy): domain Bacteria; kingdom Pseudomonadati; phylum Pseudomonadota; class Alphaproteobacteria; order Hyphomicrobiales; family Phyllobacteriaceae; genus Mesorhizobium; species Mesorhizobium sp. M6A.T.Ce.TU.002.03.1.1. Next base: position 33,063 of record NZ_RZTI01000017.1, on the reverse strand, counting down.
GATCGGTTGCTCTGTGCTTTTCGTTTCCCATCATCTCGGCGCGGTGGCTGAGTTGTGCGACCGGGTCGCTGTCATGTATGCGGGCGAAGTGGTGGAGGAGGGGGCGGTCCGGGACATCTTCCACAATCCTGCTCACCCCTACACGCGCGCGCTACTTGAGTGTGACCCGGGGCGGATCAAAAAAAGCACGCGCACTTTGCCGACCATTCCGGGCGGGGTGCCCAATCTCCTGGGCAGCAAGGTGGGATGCATCTTCCGCCCACGTTGCCGACATGCGTCCAACCGTTGTGTTCAAGAGAACCCGGTCGAGTACCGCATCGGTTTCGACCATGTCGCCCGATGCCATCTCCTCGATGAAGAGCGGTTGGTTTCGGCATGAGCGCGCTGCTCCGCGTTCAGGACCTGCGGGTCCGCTTCCGCACCATGGGTCCGCTGAGGGCGCTAGCCTCTGGGACGAAGGCGCCTTTCATCGACGCGGTATGCGGCGTGTCGTTTGAAATCCGCAAGGGCGAGACACTGGCCCTTGTCGGTGAAAGTGGCTCAGGCAAATCCACCATCGCGCGTACGATCATCGGCTTGCAGCGGGCTGTGAGCGGCAGCATCAGCTTCGACGGACAGGAAATTGAGGAGCTCACCGGGGCCGAGCGCAAGCCTTATTTGCGGCGCATGGCGATGATGTTCCAGGATCCCGTCGGCTCGCTCTCGCCGAGGCTGACGGTGCGATCGCTTGTCACAGAGCCCTTTCGCATACATGGGCTAAAGGATCGCGATGCCGAAGGCGAAGCGGAGCGACTGCTTCGAATGGTCGGCTTGTCGGCGGAATTTGCTCGTCGCTACCCCCATCAGCTTTCCGGTGGTCAGGCCAGGCGCGTTGGCATTGCGCGCGCTCTTGCCCTGAATCCGGACTTGATTATTGCCGATGAGCCGACCGCGGGCCTTGACGTCTCGGTGCAGGGCGAGGTGCTCAATCTTCTCGCGCGGCTTCAGGACGAACTCGGCATGGCGATTCTGATTATCACGCACAATCTTAACGTTGTGCGCCACATGACCGATCGAATGGCGATCATGTATCTCGGTCGCTTTATTGAGGTCGGCTCGACCGAGCGTATTTTCGATCAACCGCGGCACCCCTACACCGAAGCGCTGCTTGCGGCCAATCCCGAGCCCGACCCGGATGCGGTGCTGAACAGGATCGAACTCAAGGGTGAGGTGCCGAGCCTGATGAGGCGGCCATCCGGCTGCGAGTTCCACACACGTTGTCCTTACGCGCAGGATATCTGCAGCCGCATCTTCCCGGACTCTTCAAGAAGCCTGGGTGATACGGAGCACAGCTCCAGATGCCATTTCCCGCTGGAGCGTGAAATCATCTCCGGTTTGGAGCGGTCGATTTATTTGTGATTAAGGAAGCTGTTGGTATGCAGGCAGGAGCATAAGTGCAAAGCTACTAAGTAGTTCTGTCTGTGGGCAGCAAGGTTAAAATGGAAAGCATTCATAAAAGGTATGAAAGGGTTTTCCGTTCGGAAAAAAACTGCCATGTGTGGGATTACGCGCAATCCTGGAACCTAGAGCACGTCCTATGATCGATGAATCGATTGTGATGTGACAGCTGCGTTTTGTGCTGATTCAACATCCACCTCGATGGAGGTGGACGATGGGAAGAGCATTGAGCGGGGATCTTCGGTCGCGGGTCTTGAAGGCTTCGGACGAGGGCATGTCGGCGCGGCAAGCGGCGGCGCGGTTCGGCGTGGGAGTGTCCAGCGCGATCCGCTGGATTGCGCGGGCGAAGATCGGCGAACTGGCGCCACGCCCGCAGGGCCGCCGCCGCGCCTCCAGCCTCGATGCGCATGAAGCCTTCATCGTCGGGCTGATCGAGGAGCGCAAGGACATCACGCTGAACGAGATGGTGGAGCGGCTCGTCGCCGAGCAGTCGGTACGGATCAGCCGCAGCGCCTTGAGCGCCTGGCTTCGCGGCCACGGCTGGACATTCAAAAAAAGTCCGCGCACGCACTGGAGCAGGATCGCCCCGACATCCTGAAGCGGCGCCGGGACTGGTTCGACGGCCAGCTCGATCTCGATCCGGCGAAGCTCGTGTTCATCGATGAGACCGGCCTCTCCACAAAGATGGCCCGCCTGCGTGGAAGAGCGCCGCGCGGCGAGCGCTGCCGGGCCGGCGTGCCGCATGGCCACTGGAAGACCACGACCTTCACCGGCGCACTGCGGCTGACGGGCATGACTGCGCCCTTCGTCTACGACGGCGCTATGAACGGCAACGTGTTCCTGGCCTATGTCGAGCAGGTGCTGGTCCCGACATTGTCGGAGGGCGACGTAGTCATCATGGACAACCTCCCCGCCCACAAGGCGGCGGGCATTCGCGACGCGATCGAGGTGGCGGGCGCGAGCTTACTCTACCTGCCGCCCTACAGTCCCGACTTCAATCCGATTGAGAACGCCTTCGCCAAACTCAAGGCGCTGCTGCGAGCAAAGGCCGAGAGAACCATCAAGGCTCTGTGGAACACGGTCGGCGCGGTCGTCGACCTCTTCACCCCAGCCGAATGTGCCAACTACTTCAAAGCCGCAGGATATGAACCGGATTAAACAGGACGTGCTCTAGATTGGACAGCAGGCGGCTCCTCGGTGGTCAGGCGCGGCGGTGGCTGCTGGCATCGTGCCGGTTGCGTCCGCCAACGATGGCGGCGGATCCACGCGTATTCCAGCATCCTATTGTGGTCTTGTGGCCTTAATCCCTCCCGCGGTCGCATCTCCGGAGGGCCGAACGGGGCAGGACCCCGGTCACGGTATTAGCCGAAGGTTGGTCGTCTGCCGGACTGTTCGCGACCTGGCGGCGGCACTGGACGTGTGCTCTCGGGAAGCTATCCCGGCGACCCGTTCCTTATCTCCGGACCGGAACGCCCTACGCTGAGGAGTTTTCACGGCCGAGCGGCCGCTTAGATTGGTGTCCCAATGAGTTCATGGGCAGAACTAAACGTCGATCCAGAAATTCTCGACCGGGTGGCGGAAACGGCTAAGTGCTTGAGAGAATGGGGCATATCGTAGAGGAAATTGCTGCGCCATTTTCTGCCTCAGAGGTTGAAGAGGTTCTCGCTGGATTTTACTATCTAGGCTTTGTCGGGCTCGATGACACCGCAAGCGCCTCGGACGGAAGATTGACACTCTCGAACCTTATAATCTTGCAACCTATGCTCCCGCTGTCCCACGTGGCGAAAGTTTTAGAAGCGCACGGCGATCCGCTTCGATGTTGGCAGGGCAGTGCGAAATTACGATCTCCTGCTAACCCTACAATGCCGTGTACCGCTCTCCACATGATATCTACTCTATGAATCTCGGACACATGTTAGTTGACGAGCTTCTGACTTTCGACACTGCCCTTATCCAGTATCTAGTCGTATTCAGTGCGACCGGTCAGCGGTCCGTGTCTCTTCCACTCTTTAACAGCACCGAAGGATTGCCGATTGGCATTCAGATTGTCGGCCGCTCCGCCGAGAGGCAACAATCGCATTGATCTCGTGGGCTGAGGTGAAGCTGGATCCTGGAATTCCCGATTCAGTGGTAGAAACTGGTAAAGTGCTTGAGGGAATGGGCCATGTGGTGCAGGAAATCGCGACGCCATTTGCCGACGCGAATTGGACCGGCTCATCACCGAGCGTGGCGGGCCGAGGATGATCGTCAGCGGCAATGGCAGCGAGTTCACCTCGAACGCCATCCTCTCTTGGGGCGGATCAGAACCGCGTCGAATGGCATTACATCGCGCCGGACAAGGCGATGCAGACGGATGTTGTAGAATAGCCCCTTTTTCTCATTCGGCGGCTTTTTCCACAGCCTTCGGCCTTTCCTGCCTCGTTCGCCATCGGGAAGTCGCTGTTGCACAGGCAGCTTCCGCCTTCTCGATTCGGGATCGTTCTTCGGCGCGCTTGGCCGGGATGTTGTAGTCGAGTGCGGTGTCGCGCCTGGCATGGCTGGTCGGGAGGCCGGCACGCAGCTCGACCGATCTGAACTTGCGGGCGAGCAAGCCCGGCCGGGTCCAGATGTAGTCGGCATCCTTGCTCAGCATGTGCCAGATGATCATTGCAAGCTTGCGCGCGGTGGAGACCGCCGCGATGCGCTTGCCGCGGCGCGAGGCGATCCGCTTGTGGAAGGCGCGCAGAGGACCCGGCGAGCGCGCAGCCGCCCATGCCGCCTCGACCAGCATTCCCCGAGCATGGCCGCGGCCCTGCTTCGTGACGCGGCCATGATAGGCGGGCCTTCACCGGACTGCCGCACGCTCGGATTCAGGCCAATAGGCGACAAGCCTCTGTGGATCGCCGAAGCCCCGAATGTCGCCGATTGCCGCGGCAACGCTTGCAGCACCGTCGTCATCAGGCGGCGGATTGTTGGATCCTGGAGGGCATGCTGCGATATCCGCCTCGAGCTTGACGATCTCGCCTCGAACTCGCAGTTCATCTGCATACGACGGCCTGCCCGCTCTTGCGTGCTCCCGGTGCCCCGTGGCCCGGATGCGCCAAGCTTAACGAACCTGACGACGGAGCAAACGATGGCACCGAAAACAACCATGCCGGATAATGGCTTCATCGAGAGCTTCAACGGCGGACTGCGCGATGAGCTGCTCAACGAGACGCTGTTTACTTCGCTGGCTGAGGCGCGCGTAGCCATCGCGCTGTGGCGCGCCGACTACAACACCGCGCGGCCGCACTCCCAAATCGCCTGGCAGAACCCGGCCAAGTTCGCCAGCACCTTCAATCCGCGACGGTCGCTCGCGCTGCGCTATGCCAAAGCCTCCGCGCCAGCGCCCGTCGCTTCACCCGCCCAGCATGGCACCCCAGGCCGGAAACGAACTAGAAACTGGATAAAAACTGGGGCAACGTCACGGGCACGCCAGCGGCGGTCTCAAGATCTGCGAGTTTGAGCCGCACCTGGCCAGCTTCTCGTACGAGCGGCCGAAGGGTTTGCGGTGGAAACGAAAATCTGCAGCTGCAGGCGCTGGATGCGAAGTGGCGGCCTCGACGCGCCCTTTTCGCAGCTGCTCATCTCGTTCGGCGATGGTGACGTCATGGGCAGAAATGTCCGCCTCCAGAAGCGATCCGGGCGAAGAAGTCAGCGGGTAGGGAGTTTGTTCAGACGCCCAAAACCTATACTCAGAAGAAACTCGTTACCAAAGGATAATCAACACAAATCTAAAGCAACGTCAAAGCAGCTAGCCAAACGTGGTCGTATAAATCCTACTTGGTCAGCGCCAATCAATCCCCAAAAGCAGCGAAAGCTCCGCCTAGGTGAGCCACAGGGCGACCTGCTCTGGTGGTTGGCCAGGCAGAACAACCATCGGTAAGCCTGGGTCGTCATGCGCCAGAATCTTGATGACATGCCCCCTATGCCCGCGGAAGCAGAAGATCGCGCCAGTATGCGGGTCGAGCGCGAGCACCTATTGACCATCCGCGCCAGGCTGTTGATCCCGCGACGCATGTCGGTCGCGCCGCAGCACAAGTAAATCAAGTCGGTCGGGGCCACCGTGATCACCTGGGACTATGCGCAGTGCTTTTGGATCGACGATCGCGAACCGCAATCGCGTGCCGCTCGGAAAGGCCACGACGATCTTGCCGGCCGGGTCCGGGCAGACGGCGACGCGGCGTTCGACCTCGGGCAGGTCGCTCAAATCGATCCGCGCGAAGGCCGCCATTGCCTGATCGGCGTCGAACTCGCCGCCGGCCATCTGCCTGCGCATAGAGCTGTGCCGGAGCTACGCCGAAGCTTCCGCGACCTCGGTGGCCGCGCTCGCCAAGTCGACCAACGCCCGCTTCTCGGTGCACTCCACAGCCTTCATTGCCGCACGCGCGGGCACCGTTGTAGGATCTTCGGCCGCCGCGGAGCCGGTTAACTCGGCCACCATATCGCCCCTTGCATGTTCCAATGGCATGGCCCGAAAACGTCATGTTCATCGGCCTATTGCAAGGTGCCATCGCGCATCGCTTACCGAAGGCAGAGGGCGGAAGGTTGCTTGCGGCGGGGTGACCGGCGACGTCGGGTTCAGGAATTGGGGACCGGCTACGGCTGAACGCGACGCTCTGCTGGCAATCGAATTCGCCGAAAGCTCAGCAGCGACATTGCTCGATCTCAAGCGTATCAGCCCCAGTGTGCCGCCATCCTCTACTCGGAAGGGCTGTTCCGGCATTTTTGACAATCGCCGGTAGATCCAGCCTATTGCCGGGCTCGCGCCGACGCCTTGGCAGAGCAGATCGGCCCAGCACGACCAAGTCGTCGAAGGCCTGCAACCCCGGCTGCGAACGACGATGATCGAGTTAGCCTGACTATGACTGCGCAATCAACCGAGTTCAGTGCTTACCCGTTCGTTGTACGAACGCGTGATGCGCAATGGGGGTCCCACAACCTTCGTAGCTCCTGAAAGGAAGCTGCTCGTGGCGCTGTTGGAATGTGACGCGGGCGTCGTCATCGAAGGTGCCGTCATGAAGGCTGCTGACGAGATCACTCCGATAGACTCATCCCTCGAGGCCTGATCAGCCTCGGCGGATCCAGGAGCCGAAACGAGATCCCAGCTAGGGTCAGGACTCATTGATCCAGAAGATGAAGGCTGCAGCGAAGGCGATCGCCGACAGGAAGGTGTGAGCACATCGGTCGTTCTGGTGGATGCGTTGCCAGTCTTTGAGGCGTGCGAACATGTTCTCGATCCTGTGGCGTTGTCGGTATAGGACATTAGCTGTGCTGAACACGATGCTTGGCATGGGGTGGGATGCATGGCGTGATACCGCGCTCGACGAGCGCCTGGCGGAAGGCCGCTGAACTGTAGGCCCGATCGGCCAGCAGGGCGTTGGCGGCGGGCAAATCCTCGATCACTGCGCAGCAGTCTTGTGATCATTGGCTTGCCCTTCGCTTAGATGCAGCAGCCGGGGGCGTCCCTTGCCGTCACAGACCACTTGCAGCTTGGTGGTCAGTCCGCCTCGGCTGCGTCCGATATCGGGATAGAGCCCCTTTTTAAGGAGGCTGGCGGCAGTGCGATGCGCTTTGAGATGGGTGGCATCGATCATCAGATTGTCCGTTTCGCCGCCCTGCGCGGCCAGTTCCGCCAGGATACGGTTGAACACACCCACCGACTCCAGCGGATGAAGCGGTTGTAGATGGTCTTGTGCGGACCGTAGTCGGAAGGGACATCTCGCCAGCGAAGGTCATTGCGGATCACAGAGGATGCCGCTCAGCACCCGGCGGTCATCTACACGCGGCACACCATCGATTGCCCGAGCCGTGTCACGATCCGAAAGGGCGAGTCTAGGCTAGCGCTGGTTGGCGTCCTGCGGTATCACGATCGGAGCCTCGTGCCGGAGGGCACGCTTTCGGTTGCCGCGTCTGGGCACCGTCAGCCGTTCCTGTGTTCTTGTAGAGCTTCTTCCGCTTCACCGCCAAGCATTCGTGCTTTAGTGGACTGACGATAGTTGAAGCTTCGACCTTTGCGGCCAATTCCTGCAGCCGCCTACACAGGTCGCGCGGTCCCCTGCCGACGAGCCATAAGCCGCGACGAAGAGAATAGCCCTTCTTCTCAATCGCCCATGTGCCATCCGTTTAAATAACATTTAGTCTTGCGGCGCATAACTTTTTGTATAGTTGATTTGATATGACTCTCTCGCTAGCGTAGGGACGATGCAATACAAATGCTTTAGTAGACTATGGTAATTCTGGAGAGACTATAACAGCGAAAAGCGCGGCAAATTCCGGAACCCTCCTAGTAGGTCTGGCGCGTCGATAAGCTTGAGTATCGTGATTTTTAAAAGGCGGTGGGAGATAACTGGTTCAATTGCTGCGGCGAGAATTAACAATACGAGATAAACACACTGATCGCTTGCTGTTCAAAACGGCGTGAGAGCGACGCCGAGAGGGTGCACGCAAGGCTGACTCGAGTCATCGCAGGACGCCGACGCAACGTGATCCGGAGTTTCGATGTGCTTTCCGCGAATTCGGGGTTCTGACTGGTGATCGTACCATCGCCGTCGGAGAGGGCGTAGACGCGAGCCTATCGCCGGCCGGATTGTGGGGGAGGGGGGCGGCTGGGCGGAGGAAGGTTTGAATGAGCAATAACAAGGAAACTGATAGTATCTCGCTAACTCGACGTGCGATCCTCAAGGGCGTGGATGTGACGCTTCCTGGCAGCGTCAGTGCCGACGCATCTGCCGCCACGGCGGTGAGTGCCCAAATCTCATCGGCCAAGGCGCGAACAGGTCCACGCACGGTGCGTGAAATCGAAAACATCTGGATCCCGATGTCTGATGGTACCAAGATTGCTGCCCGCGTGTGGGTGCCGGAGGATGCCCTGCTTGATCCGGTGCCGGCGCTTATGGAATACATCCCCTACCGCAAGCGCGACAGCAGGCGCCTTCATGAAGAAACCTTCCACCCGTACTTGGCTTCTTTTGGATATGCTTGTGTGCGTCCGGACATTCGCGGGTCTGGGGATTCCGAAGGCCTGCCGATGGATGAGTGGGTTAAGCAGGAGCAGGACGATGGCGTCGAGATCATTGCCTGGCTGGCCAAGCAGCCTTGGTGTACTGGCAAGGTCGGAATGTTTGGGATTTCCTGGGGCGGTTTCAGCGCACTGCAGGTAGCTGCCCGCCGTCCACCTGAACTCAAGGCGATCATCACGGTTTGTTCGACAGACGATCGCTATACTGATGATACACCCTACACCGGTGGCATGATCATGGAGGACGCATTCGGGCCTGCATGGGGTCTCTATTACCCCGCATCTTGTGCACGTCCTCCCGACCCAGCAGTCGTTGGGGACCGCTGGCGCGACATGTGGATGGATCGCCTCAACAATCTTGACTTCTACACCGCGAACTGGCTCACGCACCAGCACCGCGATGCTTTCTGGAAGCAGGGGTCGATCAGCGAAGACTATGGTGCCATTCAATGCCCCGTCTATGCGGTGACTGGCTGGTTCGATACATACCGGCGTACGGTTCCTCGCATGCTTGCCAACCTCAAATGTCCGCGCAAGGGACTTATCGGCCCCTGGGGCCATCAATATCCGAATATTGGTGGTCCTGGTCCAGGTCCGACGATAGACTGGCTCGCTGAGTCGTTGCGTTGGTGGGATCACTGGCTCAAGGATATTGATACCGGCATAATGGACGAGCCGATGTACCGGGTTTGGATGCAGCAAGAGCCGGCAATGCGCGGCATACATCAGACTTCCGGCGGGTGGGAGATTCCCGGGCGGTGGGTTGCCGAGGATAGCTGGCCTTCCTCGCGCATCAGCCCGCGCAAATTCTACCTCACCAAAGATGGGCTGGCGAACAATGCCGGTGCTGAAACGGTACATGTCCTCAACCCGTTGCAGACGGTCGGGATAACCGCGCCTGGATGGTGGCTGAGAAGCCCCGAGGAAGCCCCGATGGATCAGCAAGTTGATGACGCCCGCTCATTAACTTTCGATTCCGAGCCGCTCGAGGCTATGTTCGAGATTCTCGGCGGTCCGGTAGTCACCCTCAATCTGGCGGTCGACAAGCCGGTCGCGTTCTTGGCCGTTAAACTCAACGAAGTTGATCCGGATGGCCGTTCTAGGCGAGTGGCTTATAACGTGCTGAATTTGACCCACCGGGACAGTGACGAGTTTCCTCAGCCGCTGGAGCCCGGAAAACGCTATCGCATCAGTTTGGTGCTGCAGGACTGCGCCCATGTTTTCGAAGTGGGCAAGCGCATCCGTGTTACCGTAGCCACTTCACATTGGCCTGCTTACTGGCCGTCACCTGAGCCCGTTACACTGACGCTATACGCCGGTTTGTCCGACCTCGAGCTGCCGGTACGACCGCCAAGAGTGGAAGACAGGGAATTGAAGCCTTTCGGCCCGGCCTTTGTTCCAGAACCGACCTCCGGACGGACCATTCTACAAGATGAACCGAAGCCAATCAGAGACTCTGTATGGGATGCAGAAAACAGAAAACTTACCATACGAAACGCCAACGGCAGCGGTCGATATAGGATAGATTCGATTGGGACCGAGTTGTGGTGGTCCGAAATGGAGACTAAGGAAATACTTGATCATGATCCTACTAGCGCCAAGAGCGATGCCCAATACATTACAGGTTTCAAGCGCGGCGATTGGGACTGCCGGATCGAGAGTCGGCTATCTTTTGGCTCCACCAAAGACAATTTCTTGTTCGTGGGTCAGATTAAGGCCTTCGAACACGATATCGAAGTATTTGCCAAGACTTGGGACCGTATGATCCCGCGGATGCTAGTCTGATATCCAGATCTTAGACGACAATGAAGTAACGCCGAAGTGACTGATCCTCTTCGAAGCGGCGCTGGAGGCAACCCTTGAGGGCGAGGTGTCCGTCGAGTGGATACGCGTCCACCGGCCTCGTCGCGTTCGAGATAATAGGTGGCTCCCGGCTGCGCACCCTCCCCATGGATGGCGGCGGCGCGTTCGGCCTGCGGCAGCTTTATAGGCTTCCGGAAGCGACCCCTCTTATTACCTCACCGAGGAATGTTACCGAACGCGATAGGGCCGACATGGGCCGTTTTCTCCATCCGTCGCCGCGGAGGGATGTAGCGGCCAGCTCTTCATCCAACCGCCATCGAGGATGATCAGCCCAGCCATTTCCATGCGCCAGACCTTCACAAGCCGTTGCACGATTCTCAGGTTCTTTCCTTAAAGCGCGAGGGGGCGATCTTTATCAGGCGTTGCAACACACTTGCTGCCGAGAGCGCCGGCTCTTCCTCGAGCCATCCCTTGATCTGCGCCTCGAACGGCTCGTACATGCTGGTCTCTTCGGATAGGGTTTGGTCCGCCCATACGGCCGCCGAGGCCCTCTTCCAGGCCGTCTTCAGATTCGCGGCGAAGCGCTGGAGATCGATAACGGCCGGCTCCTCAATCTTCGCATAGGCCACGACGATCGACCCGCCGGCCAAGCTCCTCCTGCGCGGCGAGGATACCAGCGAACAGTGCACGGGATTGGCCGTTTCCATCATCGCCTGGAGCCGCTGCTTGTCGGCCTCGGCCACACCCGGATGTGCAAGGACACGGGCCGCAGGCGGAACTGGCGGATGATAGCGCTTGATCACACGAGCGCCGATCCGCGTCTTCTCCTGAAGCTTGAATGACGGTTGGAACAGATTGCGTAAAGCCGCACGACAGCATCAAGTTTACCAAGCGCGCCGTCGCCTCCGCGCCGCCTGGTCGTTCTTACGATAGGCGCGCGAGCGCGTCACTTCCAGTTCCTCACTGCGGCACCAGGAGACGACGAACTCGTTGATGAAGGCGCTGTGCGTTGTCGAAATCTACGCTGAGCAGGGGGAAGGGAAAGAACGAGCGGGCCTGCTTGATCGCCACAATCAAATTGCCGCTGTCGCGCGTGCGGACCGGAACGCATTCAGTCCACCCCGTGGCAATATCCGTCAACACCATCGTCTGCACAAAGCTGCCGGACGAAGATGTGCCGGAATGCGCCACGAAATCGACCTCGACGCAACCGGGCGGCGGATCATTCCAGCCCCCGAAGGTGCGCACCGGCACCGATCGGCGAACCGCAGAACTCATTCCTGCTCGCCGGCTCTGGCCGCCGCGAGCCACAACACGTACCTCCGCCAAAAGCCGATCTGTCGTCGCCGGGCTCATTGTCAGCAGCTTGCCGCGAGCGCGGCATCGAGCTCTAGACGGCCATGCCGTTCAAGCGCTGGCAGCAAGACAGGTATCAACGGCCGCAGCCGTTTGGAACACAGCCGCTCCGATGCCTCCCACAACACCACGAGCGCTTCGCGAACATCGCCGCCATAGCGAAGGCTGTGCCTCTTGTTGCCAGATATCTTCGACGGACGGTGACGGAGCACTCGGATCGCATGCTTGCGATGATAACCGATCACCGCGACGAACTCATCGAAGATGAGGCGCTTATCGCTTCGGCTCCCCGATCGATACCGCTCGACAATTGCTTTCCACCAATTCCGACCGTGTCGCCATGCTGATCCGCCTTGCCATCCATCCGCAAGCCGGCCTTAGCCGGCTTAACCGGAGGCGTAGTGAGAGACTGGCCGTTACAGAAGAGGCGCGCCGGGACGCCACAAATGAACGACAGGAGCGTTGATGGCGGGCTTTGGATCATACATTATACTTCATTTGCCCTCCTTCGTCGGTTTGGACGAAGTGTTCTCAGGAGCACTGTGAGACTGTCCGATGCGTCCCGGACAGAATTAGGCGCTCTGTATCCGGCGCAGTGCCTATTCCTTTTCGGCGGGAAAGGGGATTATCGACCAATGGATTAAGTCGACGGCACGTTGAAGTGCGACCTGGGTGTCACGAAGGCTTGGTGAAACGGCGATAAGATATCCGAGGCAGTCCCGATAGTCGCCTTTCCTGACGATCGGCGTCTTGGGTTCAACATACAATTGGACCTCTGTAATACCGGACTCAGCAGCCGCTTGACTGTCACCAGTAATCCAATCGAGGATACCATCGCGGTCAGGAACCAAGTTTCGCGCTACCGCAATCTGCGAATGCCTTCTGCGCAAATCCCATTCGTCGCCGGTGACAAGCTTAATGTGTTCGGTGACGAGATCGATACCGTAAGCCAGCTGAATCAGCTGAGGATCAGGCCAACCTGGCATACGCGGATTGACTTCAATGACAACTGGGCCACGCTTCGTCCATCGGAGTTCAATGTTCGTTGGCCCCCAGCCAAGGCCGAGAGTCCGCAAACAGTCTTGCGAGACATCTGCGATGCGCTCACGCTGGTTGTCAGTCAGCGGGGCCGGAAAGACCCACTGGCGAAAGACAAAATGCGGTGGCGGGTCAAGCTCAGTAGCTTCAATCCCGATAACCTCATTTCCCATTATTTGAGCAGTATACTGCGGTCCTTTTGCGAATTCTTCGACGAGTATTCTCGGCGGAGACCGCCACACGTGCAATCCGCCCAACAGGTAGGTCATATGTTCTGCCACCTCGTCGGCAGTGCGGCACAATCGGACACCGACGCTGCCGCTGCCTACGGCTGGCTTAACAATCACCGGCAGTCCGATCTCTGAGGCAGAGCTCTCAGCCTCCGTGGAATTCGCTGCCAAGCGATAAGAGGGTACTGGAACGCCGGCCTCCGCGAGGAGCTGTCGTTGGGCGAATTTATTGCAACATCGTTCAATAGATGCTGGGTTCGGTCCCGGTAGGTCGAAATGGCGGCAGAGCTTCCCAACTGTCGCATAAGTGCGCTCCACGGCGGACGTAATGCCAGCAATGTCATAGGTCGCACACAGCCGGGAACACTCCGTGATCAGCGCATCGAGATTGTCAGTATCGACACGGATTGCCTGAATTTCTTCCGCCGCAAAATGGTCGTACTGAGCTGGATCTGCCGACAGGATAATTGGACGAAGACCGAGTCGCTGGGCCGCCTTGACGTACAACCGCATATTACTTGCGCCTTCGATTAGGATGAGCACTCTTTTTGCCATTGGCTGTCACTCCACGGTGCGTGCTAGCTGCGGTCCTTGCAGCTCGGCACAGTTTTCGCGGCCTGGCCGACGCCAAGCTATGCTGGGAGGTACCATTGTTAGCGATCTGCAGGTGCAAAGATTCTGTGAAGTTATTGAAGTGTCGCCTATAACCGTTTTGATCAGCGGGGTGGGGCACTGAGCGTCTCAATGAAAGTTGGAACTTGCGATTTGCGAGGAGCGCTAGTTGGACCTGCAAAAAGGTCAAGCTAGATGTGAGCTTTCAGTAGGTTGTCCATCCGGTCCAGGCCGGGAAAGCTGAGGTTGTCCAAGCTTCAGTGATTCTCGGAGGACCGAATGAACATCCATAAGAATGCCCGTCTGACGCCGCTGCGTCGAGAGGAGATGGCCAGCGACGCCTGAAGTATCCTGGCGATCCATTGCGATCCAGCGCACGATTGGATCCCGACGATTGCCGGCGCTGCCCGCTCAAGAGCTTCATCAACGTAATAAGCGATGGCAGCTTCGAGGAAGGCGACAGCGATCTCCTTGCGCTCGTCGGGCAGGCCTGCAGCTGGGCTTCAGATGGACTGCCTTGACCGTGTGATCCCAAAAAGGGGCCGACGTTCAGGGACCTGAACCGAATACATAGAGTAATCGCGGGAGCGAGTTTCCCAAGTCTTAGCTATGGAAGTGGGTGGCTGCTCCCCCGCATGGTTATTGACAGCGGTCACACAAAACCGGAGGTAACAGTAGGCGGAATGTAGTGCAGCCGTTCGCTGGCGGATGGTGCATGGTCAGCGCTCGTGTTCGCGCCGCTCGCTTTGGCATAGTGATTTCGGTGTTGTTCAAAGGCCGCGAATTCGCGCATGCTCATGTCGTACCACGCGATCTTGTTCTCTCAAGAAAACGGGGCAGGTCACGTCCTCTGTCCATAGCGCGGGTCCAGACCCCATTTTTCGGCTTCTCATACGTCCAACTTCGAACAAAAGGGACGCGGAATTGTTCCGAAGACGCGCCTCGTGGTGCAAAAGCAATATGATCTCATAACCTTAATTCGATTGGCGCAGCGCTTGCACCAGATGAAAGCAGCGCGTCGGACTCGTGCCAGTTTAAAAGGAAGGCCAGCTTCAACCAAGTTGGTTGATTGTAAGGACGGCCATACCTCCTGGTTATCCGACCCGCCACTACCTCTGACGTTGGGTGCGCCGCTGCCTATAATTCACCACCGTAGCATTCCGGATGACCGGATCAGCAGCATAGCCGGAACAGGTACCAGGATTATGATGAATATCCACAAATTAAACTATCCTTCCGTGGTCCGGTCGCGCGACCCTTGAAGCAGGTATGGTAATCTGTTTTGGAAAATTGGCGCCATAGGCGAAAAGGATGGTGTAGAGCTGGAGCAACAGCTGCTTGTGAGACCCATGGCTGTGAATTGCTTTCAAATCCATTTGACGGAGGTCTCCTAACCTCCCGCGCCCCAGTTCTTGACTGATATTCGACTAAGAACATAACTCATCAAACCAACAGGCTGACCTATGATCTACGAACTCAGGCACTACGTACCGATCGAGGGAATGAAGGACAAAATGCGAGAGCGGTTTGCTCGCGACAGCTTGCCGCTCTTCATGGAGACGGGAATTAAACTCATTGATTTTTGGGAAACTCCGGAAACCGGCGAGATTTGGTATATCGTCGAGTGGCCAAGTGAGGAAGTAGCGAAAAAAAGCTGGGAAGATTTCGTTCAGACGCCGCGATGGAAAGAGATTGCGGCACGCACCGAGCAGGATGGCCCGCTGTCGACAAGCCGAGGGATTGTGTTGAAGCGGCCGTCTTTCGTCAAGGCCGAGTGGCTCACGCCGATCAATCCGACAGAAGACCGGTAGTGCAGGCAAGCTCACGCCCTCTCTTCTGCCGCGATCGACCTAGCTTACGAGTGGCCAGAACCTTATTGTCGTAGTTGTAGCTAAAGAACATAGACAAAAGTTTGCAGACTGGCCTTTGTTTCTTGAGACTGGCACGCGGCAGGTTGCAGAAAATCGAATACATGGCGCAGGACACAGCCATCACCCGCAAGCCGTCAGGGTAGTCATTCGCTGCGAGATCCCGTCAGGCGCCCGTTCCAGTTCACGATAGCGGTGAGGACCGACGAACAACTCGGCCAGCGTAATGACCGTCACCGGTCGTCGAGAAGACCCGCGGGGAGCCAGAAAGGTGGCCACACATCCGAGGTCATCCTCATCACCTGAGCCTCGGGCCAGTTGGCATCGCAGATTGTGACACGGGCGCGGCAGAAGGGCGAGATCTGTTGCACGTGTTTTCAGAAACCGGCTACCGCCAGATGGTAGGGCGAAAAAGTGGCAGGGCAGAAGCCGCGCTAGGCTCCCAGGTGACAGCCATTCCTTTGCGAGGGGGGCCGAAAAACGCGGCAACTCCCGAAAAGCTCATACGGCCGGCGTCGGCGGGCGGTGAGAGCGCCGGTCAGTTCTTGCAAATAGACCGTTGCGAAGGATCGCCAGGGCCATGCCGCTTGCCCGAGGCGGAACTGAAGGACGTCGGTGATCAAGCTCTGATGCGCGGATTGGTTACCGCATTCCCGATTGTGCGTCCAGGGGCTGTTCCTATCTACCGCGGGCGTCGGTCGATTTGCCGGCCACAAAGCGTCTGACGGGCATTCCCCTGCCATGGTCCCGCCTCCGCCCACGAGCGAAGGATGTGTGTCGCGTGCAGCGACTAGATCAGGTGACGTGCGCCTCCTTGGCAACAGCCCACACGAAGCCGACCAGCGCGGGCTTCGCAGTGCAGATCACTGTCGTCTTCTTGCCTCGTCCGCTTAACATTCGAAAGCGGGCCGTCAGTCGGGCCTGCGCCTTCCAGGCGATCTCTCTCACCCCTGGCGGCGCCTGCTCCAGTCGATGCAGCTTCTTCGCGCCGACTTTCGGCGCATGCCTATAGGTCCATGCGCTCTCAACCAGCATATGACGAACGCGGCCATTCGCCTGCCTTGGTGATGCCGCCCCGTCTGACTGTCTCTCCGGTCGACCGCTCACCAGGAACAAGGCCAACATAGCCCATGAGCTGGCGCGGGCTTTCGAAACGGCGCACGTAACCAATCTCGGTAGCAAACGTCACGGCAACGATCAGATCCACACCTCATAATGTCTGCAGCGCCATCGCACTCCCCCAAAAGAATTGTATCGCGAATGGAGAGAGGACATCACAGTATGACTGGCGAGAAGCACCTTACGCAAGCTCAGAAATTTGAACAGGCCGCTCGTGAACTGGGGTGTGATGACACCGAACCAAACGGGCGAAAGACGCCGGCACCGACAGTGCCGAAATCGAAGTCGCCACCGAATTCAACGTCACGGTCGAAAGCCAGCGCATGTTCATCGAAGCGCATGTGACGGCGGTGGCGTCCGGCAGGCCAAGGATTGTGGCTTAGGCAAACGGCGGCCTCTGCGAACCTCTCGTGCCAACGCGCCCGAAAATGTTCGGCATGTTGTCCACACTCACGGGCGGAGCGCGAGGAGGGCTGGCTCTCTTGGTCTCGGCTCGGCACGTCCAATAAACGCTAAGACGAACTGGATCGCAGCCATCCTGCGGTTTCCTGTTGTCTAGCCGAGGCCGGGTCCGACCCATGCCGGCGTCGTTGCACGACACTGCTGCGGCGAGAGGCCGTTGAAAGTTCTGAAGCACTTTGCAAAGTGTGAAGGCGACAAAAATCCGCAGGCCATTGCGATATCGATAATGGGCATGCTTGTGCCTTCAATCAGGCGCTTGGCATGAGCGACACGGATCCGGAGGTAGTGGCGTACCGGCGGCATGTGCACGTGTGCTGCAAACAGGCGTTCCAATTGGCGCCGCGACAAGCCAGCCCGTTCCGCAACTTCCGTCATCGTCAGCGGGTACTCAATATTCTCTTCCATGAGCCTCATCGCCATCAGCAACTTATCGCTTACACCCGCAAAGGCCAGACCCGACGGCCCGGTCTGGCGGTTGGAACCTGAGCGCTGACCGTCGACGGTCGCGTAGCGGCAAACCTCCTGTGCGGTAAACCCGCCGACATGGCTGGCGATCAGATCTACCGCCAGGTCGAAGGCCGCCAGTTCCCCCGCGCATGTCGAAAACTGCCCATCCTTGACAAAGAGAGCATCGCGGATCTGCGGCTGCCGGAACATTTCCGAGAAGGCGGCCAGCCGCGACCAGTGAATCGTGCAGCGTGTGGCTGCCAATAGACCGGTCTGCGCGAGCAGCCACGTCGCTGTCCCAACCGCGGATATTGGAACCCCGCGGCGTGCGATTGTGCGCAAAAAATTATTGAATTGTGGCGTCAGTCGCCGGCCCACCGGTTCGCCCGCCAAAATTGCGAGATGATGTGGCCCCCGGCCGCCTAAACAAGAGTTCAGTTCGTCAATCGTTATATCAACAGCGATCGAGAGGCCGCTCACCCCCTTGACGGATTGGGCGTCGCATCCCGCGATCCGCCACCGGAACAGGGTCAGCTTGGATACCGTATTGGCGATACGGAAAGGTTCGATGAAGGCGTGAAGCGCCAGGTTCGAAAATCCTGGTAATACCAGAACCACCAGCTCAATCGGTCGGCCGCCCTTTGCCGGATCGTCCGGCGTGGACAATGACTTCATGGCATTCATATTGGGAGGTGCGTTCATTAAGAATCCTCCATACCTTTCGCAATGGGCTGACCGAGCTGTTGTCGAGGGTAGGTTCATGCGCCCCGCGAGCTTCAGTAGGCGATCTAGCCGAAGGTGCTGCCAGTTACCTCGATGCTCGCTGTGTGGACGCCACGGTCTCCACAGCCACTGGTGTTATTCTGCGCCTAAAGGACAGCATCGCCGATCACAAGTTCCCGACGTTTCATGAAGTCAAGGAGCTCTTCGTCGATTCCTTGGTCCATCGGCGGTGCTTCATATTCCTTAAGGGCTTGCACAGCTGCATCGCGTCCCCGAGTGTTGGCATCCTTAGCGCCCGCGAAGGACCATTGCTCAAAGCTGTCGTGATTCATCAAATCGGGCGTGAAGAAGGCCTTCTCGAAATTCTTCAGTGTATGTTCGGTACCAAGATAATGACTGCCCGGCTCACTTTGGCGGATCGCATCGAGCGTTTCATCCATCTCGCTCATCACTATGCCCTGCCCAAGCTTATAGAACATCACCATCTGCTCAGCATCGAGCATGAATTTGCTATAGCTTTGTGTCAAAGCTGCTTCGAGATAGCCGGTGGATGAAAGCACAAAGTTCGCACCGGCGATAAGTGCGCCGTACATATTGCGGGCGGCCTCATAGCCTGCCTGGGCGTCGACGAGCTTTGAACTTGTGTTGCTACCACTGCAGCGCCAAGGCAGTTTGTAGTGTCTGGCCAGTTGACCCACCAATATATTCATGTGGCAAATCTCGGGTGTTCCTGCCATTGGCGCGCCGCTTTTCATTGAAACGGTCGCCAACCACTGCCCATAAATGCAGGGCGCGCCTGGCCGGACCAGCTGAGCAAAGGCAACGCCCGCAAGTGCTTCGGCATTAAGCTGCGCGACTGCAGCCACGGTGCTGGCGGGGGTGCTAGCGCCACCAAGCACAAACGGGGCGAAGATCATGGCCTGGTTGTTTGCAGAGTAGACCTTGACCGCATCGAGCATGGTCGCGTCCCAAACGAGTGGCGAATTGCAGTTGGCAAGCGACACCATCACAGTGTTGTTGTTAACGAACTCGTCCCCGAAGACAATCTTCGCCATCGCGACCGTGTCTTCTGCCCTCTCGCGCGAGGTCACCGCTCCCATAAATGGCTTGTCAGAGTACCGTATCAAACTGTAGTTCATGTGCAGGTGGCGCTTCGGGACGGCAATATCCATCGGTTCGCAAAGAACTCCACCCGTCATATGCATGGCGGGGGCTTGGTAGGCGAGTTTTGCAAAATTGACGAAATCCTCGATTGTCGCGTTCCGCCGCTTGCCCTCAAGGTCAAGTACGTTCGGTGAGCCGTACGCTGGGGTGAAGATAGTCTTTCGACCGCCGAGAGTGACGGTCCTGGCGGGATTCCGAGCGTGAACCGTGATGGCTTCTGGGGCCTTTGTCACGAGTTCCAGCAGTTGGTTTCTGTCGATCCGAACGCGTTGACCGGTCACGTCGGCACCGGCTGCACGCCACATTTCGACAGCCTCGTCATCTCGGAATTCGATGCCTATCTCTTCAAGTATTTGCATCGAAATGTTGTGAAGCCTAAGCAAATCATCCGGGCTCAGCAAATCCATATAAGGCAGACCGCGCTCCAGCGAAGGCAAATACGTTACCGTCCTGTCAGAGCGTAGCTTTTGCCGAGCGTCTCGGCCTCCATATCTTGCAGACATTTTTATAATCCCTGATTTTACGCAACAATATAACGCACAACAAATGCCGAAACTAACAATAAAAAGGAATGTAACTTATGAACTGAGGTTATGACCGTGACTCGTGCCAGCCTAAGCTAGTTCTGGAGGCGAGCAAAACGAGACGATGCCGAGGTCAACCCGCGCGCCGTTGACACACAATTGCAACCTGTTTTCATGTCGATTTGCCAAGCAGCTTGCAGTCCCAGACCCAAAGTCACAATTTCGGGCATCGTTTGCTGACAGGGGCACGGACTGTTTTAATAGACGGCCTTGGCACCGTGGACTTCGAGTGCCGTCCCCGCGATGAAGCAAGCGGCGTCAGAGCTCAGGAAGTACACCGCATCAGCTATATCCTCCGGGTCGCCAAGTCGGCCAAGCGGATTTGACTTGCTAAGCTCGGCAACCGCTGTGTCGGGATCGAACCCGCGATGCATAAAGCCTGAGCGAAGCATGGGTGTATCTATCTCGCCGGGGCAGACGGCATTGATCCTTATCCTGTCCCCTGCGTGATCACGGCCGAGACATCTCGAAAACGTTGCTACGGCGGCTTTACTCGCACAGTAAGCTGCGTGACTAGGTCCGGGATATATGCCCCAGGTTGAGGAGATGTTCACGATCGACCCGCCACCATTCTCCTTCATGAATGCTATTGCCCGTCGGCAGGTGTAGAAAATTGCCTTCAGATTTATATCGAAGGTTTTTTCCCAATCCTCATCGCTGGTTTCCAGAATCGTTCCGCGCGTGATGATGCCCGCATTGTTAACGAGGGCGTCCAGCCGAGCTGTAAGCCTGATAGCCGTATCGATGAGATCCTCGCAATACGCTTTGCTTCTCAGGTCTCCAGGCTTTGCCAAAACATTTTGCCTACTTCGGTTGAGTTCGTCAGTCGTGTCAATTAACCGCTCCGCGTTAGAGTCACTGGCGATTACGACATATCCATTAGCAACGAACTTTTTGCAGATAGCTTGGCCCATTCCGCCAGCAGCTCCAGTTACGACCACAGTCTTTTGTTCAGTGTTGATCATCGTTTACCAACCAGTTTCGGAGAGTTGCGGCTTATAATTATTTCAATTGCCTGCTGAACCGAGCACGAAAGATATGCGGAAGAACATAGTTTCTAGACCAAATAGGAATAGAACTAAGCATTAGCCCACCTAAATCCTGTCATGTACTCCACGTAAAAGTAACGACGCAGTCACGACGCCCACATCAACTCCGCCTGAATCGACTACCACTAACGGTAAATTCCCATGTCGATGAGACAGGTCGAGCATTTCTTTGATCGGAGTATCAAGACTGAGCCGTGGAGCATCCGCCAACGCCAAGCCGTCGCCGACACTCGAAAATTCAGCAAGCGGCAACATCACGGACCCCGCTTTCAGAAGCTTCAATCGGCTGCTTCCCTGGACAAATCTTTCAACATATGTGTCCTTGGGACTTCCGAGGATGTCATCCGCCGAGCCGATCTGAAGCATCTTCCCGTCTTTCATGACACCGATTTGCTGTCCCAACCGAACTGCTTCATCCAGATCGTGAGTGATGAAAAGCGTTGTTTTGCCCAACTTCGTCGACAGCGTTTTGAACTGGTCCTGTAATTCTCGTCGAATGAGAGGATCGAGCGCCGAAAATGGCTCATCCATCAATAAAATGGCGGGATCAGCTGCTAGAGCTCGAGCAAGCCCAACTCTCTGCTTCATGCCGCCGGAAAGTTGATCAGGGTAACGGTCACCCCAGCCCGCAAGCTGGACGAGCGCCAACTTTTCCTCCGCAATCTCATAGCGCTGTCGGACGCTTGCCTTTCGTAGCTCCAGACTCAGAGCCACATTGTCTCGGACCGTGCGATGGGGGAGGAGCGCCACATTCTGGAAAACCATCCCCATTGTCCGGGCACGGAGCTCCCGCATCTCATTTTCGGACTTTAGATTGATGTCCTCGCCGCCAACAATGATCTGGCCGGAGCTGGGCTTGATCAAACGATTCACATGTCGGACCAGCGTTGACTTTCCACTTCCGGACAGTCCCATGACACAGAATATTTGTCCGGCTTCTACCTTGAAGGACACACCGGCGACGGCGGCCACGCACCCATGTTTCTCGAGCAGAGCTGCCTTAGAAAGGCCCTCTCGCTGGACACTCGCGAAGTCAAACTTAGAGCTCGTCCCGAAGACTTTCCAGACGTCCTTGAATTCAATGGCATGCGCTTTCAAAGGTAAGCTCCACGATTGAGAGGTGTCGCCCGGCAGCCAAAGCTTGCCGGGCGAGCATGCTTCCCGCCCGCCAATTACTTGGCGGCCTGCTTTGCTTGATCTATCCAGGTGTTCCACTGGTCGAGGTTGGCCTTTTTCCAGGCCTCAGCATGACCGTGGATGTCATCGTTGGACTTCTCACCCTTGTGAATAAGAAGATTCTCGTCGTCGATATCCTGAATTGGGACCTCGACTAGCTCGAACCACTTGTTTGCGACGGGGTTTTTCTCGAGAAAAGGTGTGTTGGCAATCACGTGATGATTGTTCACGGAAAATCCCAGGTTTCCAATGCCTGGAACCGTCGTGTTCGCGCCAAGCTGTTCGTCGGGCAACGCCGTGAACGGAACCGTCAGCCAGACCACCTCTTTTCCATGGCGCAAAACCCCTTGTAGCCAGTTGGGTGTCCAGCTGTAGTACAAGGTTGGACTGCCGGACTGAATCCGCTGGATGACGTCAGGAAGTAGAGCAAAATACTCACCCTGCTTGTGCGTGACCGTATCCCGAAGGCCGTACGCATCAAGGTTATGTTCGATGATGCGTTCGCATCCCCAGCCCGGATCACAGCCATACAGGTCTGCTTTACCGTCCCCATCTACATCGAACAGCTTGGCAATCTTCGGATCCTTCAACTGATCGATAGTCTTTATGCCGTACTTGTCGGCTGTGGCCTTGTCTATGGAGTATCCCTGGATTGAGTTCTTTACCAGCGTCCCGACCCGACGAAGCTTGGCATCGCCGCCGGCCTCCTCGGCGAACGCAATATGCAATGGGTACCAGTGGGGCGTATAGTAATCCGCATCACCGTTCCCTACCGCTATATGGGCAAGTGGAACCTGGGTTGCGGAGGGTTCGTCAACTGTATAGCCGAGGTCCTCGAGGCCTAGCTTAACGACATAGGCTTCAAATAATTCTTCCGCCTGGCCAAGGTATAGGGGCCGAACGGTCACGCCTTTCCCCGGAAGGTCCTGCGCAGCCGCGTCTCCAGGAGACATAGCCAAATTGCCAAGCACTGTCGCAGCGGCAGCCAGCCGCCGAATGTGCCCTTTTATTCTAAACCGATCGCTCATAGTCGCTCCCATTCTTGCTAGCTAGATGTCCGTTGCCGACCACTTTCAATTCTTCTAGGCCCCGCCGGAGAGGCTTGGAAGATCTTAACTACGCCTGTGAAGAGCGCGGCTGGACCCCGCCTGTGCCAGGCAATGCCGGCATAGCGTCTGCGCTGAGACATCGCCGATTGAGTCATGCGATCTAGGATGATTGCGAGAATGACAATGCCGAGTCCGCCGGTTGCTGCCAGTCCAATGTCGAGGCGACCGATGCCTCGCAAAACCATTTGGCCAAGTCCGCCCACGGCGATCATTGAGGCAACAACAACCATCGACAATGACATCATCAACGTCTGATTGACACCTGCCACTATGCTCGGAAGCGCCAGGGGCAGCTGAGCCTTGAACAGTACTTGGCTATTGGAAGCTCCAAAGGCACGCATGGCCTCAACGACTTCCTCAGATACCTGCTGAATGCCGAGTGTTGTCAGCCTGATAACGGGCGGTAGTGCAAAAACGATCGTTACAATCACGCCAGGCACATTGCCGATACCGAACAACATGACCACGGGGACAAGATAGACGAACGACGGAATGGTCTGCATTGTGTCGAGTATGGGCCGGCAGATTGCAGCCGCTCGGTCACTTCGAGCGGCAATTACGCCCAGCGGAATACCAACAATCGTGCAGAAAAGAACGGCGGTGAAAACGAGAGACAGGGTCGTCATCGTTTCACCCCAGATGCCAAGAAAGCCGATAACCAACAGCAGACCAGCGATTTGAACTGCCAGTCGGCACCCGGCGATCTGCCAAGCTACCAATCCGAAGCATAAAATAATAATGACCGGTGGGATGCCATTGAGTGCGCTGTCAAATGCCCTCAGAAGCTGGTCAATGGGCCATTTCAAGCTCTGAAAAAACGGGCGGTATTGTTGTACAACCCACCCCAATCCGATATCAACCCACTCACCAAACGGTATGTGCCAACTTTTGAACGGGTCCAATACGTCTTCGAGCTTCACGCGACTTTCCTTTCAACCAAGACTTACTTGGACGACAACTATGGAGCGCTTTATTGCGAGGTCATAAATAATTCCGGTCAGGAGCCGCCGAATCCATCACCTGCTTGCCCGCTCTCCGTCTGACTAGGCCTTCTGGGCAGCTTGAGAGGCTGTCACGTCGGATTAGTCCAGAAACGCTAGCGGCGCGGGGGCTGCAAAACAACCGTATAAAAAGTCATCTACCGGAGGAGTAAATGTTATCGAGCGGATGGCAGGTCTGGCTGGCCAGCTGATATCTCGCTGGGTGCAACGGGTGCTGCCTTGATGTTTTCCGCAGTCGGCGCTGGCGGGACCGGATTGAGATCTGCGACCTCTGCAATCAGCCAATTGCCGAAGATTTGGACGTCGTCTCGCTCAATTACGGTATTCGGAATGACCAAATGGTGTTTCCGGCCGGTTAGATAGCTTTCACTCAGAGGCCTAATCAAGGTGCCTTCATTGAGATAATCACTTACCAAATGACGGAAGCCGAGTCCGATGCCGTAGCCCTTAATCACTGACTGGATCATCGTTGGATAACTAGTGAATGTAATGGCGCGTTTGAAGTCGGATGAAACGCCGAACTGCCCAAGCCAATGAGCCCAATTAAAGGGTGACCAAGGGTAGGCGGACCAATGCTGATCGTCCATATCGAGGAGGACCTCGCTTACCAGGTCTTCCGGAGTGAGAATACGCGGGGAGTGTGTCTGATATGATCTACTGCAAACCGGGAAGACTTCCTCACCGAAGAGCTCGGTGGCTGTGAACCCTGGGCGCGCCAGGTACCCCATTACCACGGACACATCAAAACCGTCCGTCGCAGGCGCCGGACTGCGTTCGAGAGACACCAAGTGCAGGTCGACCGCTGGGTTGTTCGCAACGAAATCTCCAATACGATGGCTCATAAACAACGTTGCGAACGACATTGGCATGCCAACGGTCAACCGTCGCGCTTTCTGCCCTCTCTTCACGCTGTCGAAAGCCGCTGCAATATGTGCCAGGCTGAGGGTCGCAGCTTCAAATAACTCCTCGCCGGCGGGAGATAATGACACCTTTTGGTTTCCGCGATTGAAAAGCTGGGTATCGAGGTGGTCCTCCAGCGTCAAGATATGGCGACTCACTGCCGCTTGCGTGACCGAAAGCTCATTGGCAGCCTTGGTAAAACTCAAGTGCCGTGCGGCAGCTTCAAATGCGCGCAGCGCGCTTAACGGAAGCCGTCGATAATTTGACATGAGTTACGGGTACTCCAGCCAGACTCTTGCTGATCTAATCCTCAGTTAGGGCCACTATAACTGCGTTATCAGGCCCATGCTAACACCCTTAGCACCCGCTGCAACGTATAAAATCGCGGCGATAAGCGTCACTGACGGGACGGGGGAGTGTCACCGAGTTTATTCAACCGTGTCCGCTCCGAGCCCGCACGTATGGTGCGAAGCTCAACAGTCGACACTTTGCGAAATAAGATCCGAACGCCTCCAGGCAGTAGGTGATTGGCCGTAAACCCTTCGGAAGACCTTCGCGAAGTGAGAGGTGTTCTCGAAACCGGCTCCAAGCGCGACCTCGATCAACGACGCGTCGGCTTTCCTGAGAAGTTGCTTGGCGCGCTCCAGCCGCACGCGTCGGTAGACAAGCGCAGGAGAGCTGTTCATCTCCTTGAAAGCAGACTTCAAGTTGTCGCCGGGAAATCCCCAACGCTGAGGCCAGCAAGGAGACAGACATGGTATTCTCGATATTCTGCTCCATTAGGATCAGCGCAGCGTGAAGCCGTGGATCCTGCGTCTCGATCCTTAGCGGCCGATGTGGTTGCACCCATTTTGCGTTCCGAGCCTCGTCGATCTGCAGCACTTCGAGCGCTTCCGTTCCGCCGCGTTTCCAATATGCCGTCGCACGAGTTCTGCCGACAAAATCGGCAGTGCTGCTGCCGCCCGCGCATGATCCTCGTGCGGTATCCAAGTTATAGATTCTGTCCGCCCGAACCTTTAAATCAGGAAATCGCTCCCGGAAGTCGACGTAGTGAAGCCAGCTAACGCAGGTCTCGTGCTCGGCCATAAGACCTGCCTCAGCCAAAACGAACGTCCCTGTGCAGACACCGATTAGACGCGCCCCTTTGGACGCAGCATCGCGTAGATACCGAAGGGTTTCGTTGTCGACTGCCTGACCACCGATCAACCGTCCCCCCGACGACGACAATGTAGTCAAACTCCGTCGGTCCAGGAATGACGACGTCGGAGAGACCTGGACGCCGCAGCTCGAGGTGACGAGATGGCGGGTGTTCGACAGCACCTCCCAGTCCGCGTTGATCCGACCTGATTTGTCGGTTTCATCGCTGGCGAGTCTAAGCGTGTCGATAAACATGGCGAAGGCGGTCAACGTGAAGGATCGGGCCAAGACGAACCCGACCTTCAGCCGAACGGGACCGTGCTTTTCTGCTCCGCACTGATGAATGAAACATCGGTCATGCCTCCATCAAGTTACCACCTGCGAGCTACGCTTCTAAGTCGCCGCCTTGTGATTTTTTGGTTCACCTATCTTGACTCGTATTGTTTGTCTACATTATGCCTATCGCCGATAAAGGAGCCGCTATGATCCTGAATGAATCTGCTGCCTCGACGGACCGAAAGGGTATTCTTGCTGAAACACTGGTGCATCGTATCCTGACGATGCAGCTCGAGCCGGGAGCGGTTCTCGACGAAGTCGCTCTCAGCGAGGAGTTCGGTCTTTCCCGTCCGCCGGTCCGCGAACTCATGAGACAGATGGCCGGCGAGGGCTATGTCGATCTTGAGGCCAATCGCGCTGCGCGCGTCTCCATGATGTCCTACCAAACGCTTCGGGATTTCCTGATCGTCGCTCCTATGATCTACGTAGGAACGACGAAGCTTGCCGCTGTGAACCATAACGCTCGCGACCTCGAAGTTCTCAAGCACACTCAGCAGAAGTTCCGGCAGTCCATCGCCGACGGCCACGTCGAGAACAGGGTAATCTTCAATCACCAGTTCCATCTGAACATAGGGAAAATGGCGCACAACCCGTATCTGCTTCCCAGCCTCAAGAAACTTCTCATCGATCACGCTCGGATCGGGAAGATCTTCTATCGCCAAAACGGCGGTCAGCAGATCCAGAAAGACCAGGAAACCGCTGCGTGGCAGCACGATCAGATGATCGAGGCTATCGAAGCCCGTGATGCAGAGCGAGCGGGCGACCTGGTGCGTGCCCATCTTGAAGTCTTCCGAAGCGACGTGGCGCTCTACGCGGTGCCCAGCGGCATGCCGGGCGAACTCGACGGATAAGCATCGTCGGTGTCAATAGGCCACTAAGGAGAACAGAAATGCTAAATAAAGTCGACTACAAGACGCAGGCGGCTGCACTCATACTGCCCACCCATATGATTGTTGACGGGGTGGAGGTGGCCGCCCTGTCGGACAAAACGTATGCGACCGTAAACCCGGCCACAGGCGAGGTTCTGACGGAGCTTCCCGCAGGTTCGGCAGCTGATGTCGACAGGGCCGTAGCCGTGGCCCGGCAGGCGTTTGAAGATGGCCGGTGGTCGAAGCTGACCCCGGCTAATCGGAAGAGAGTCCTTCTCAGGCTGGCATCTGTCATCGAGGAAAATTCGCTTGAGCTGGCACTGATGGAGAGCTTGGACAGTGGCAAAACCATCAGCGACTGCATAAATATCGATTTGCCCGAGACGATCAACAGCCTCAGGTGGCACGCCGAAGCCGCCGACAAGATATATGACCAGGTGTCACCTGCGAACGACGCCTCTCTCGGCCTGATCGTGCGCGAGCCGACCGGCGTCGTCGGGATCGTGCTCCCCTGGAACTTCCCTCTTCTTATGCTCGCATGGAAGATTGGCCCTGCTCTGGCAGCGGGTTGCACGATCGTCGTCAAACCTGCTGAAGAGACGTCGCTCACCACTTTGCGGGTCGCACAGCTCGCTCTCGACGCGGGGTTGCCGCCGGGGGTTTTCAACGTCGTGACCGGTGATGGTCCGGACGTCGGTGAACCAATCGGTCGCCATCCCGACATCGATGCAGTTTCCTTCACAGGCTCGACCGCCACTGGTCGTCGCTTCCTGAAGTACTCCTCGGAGAGCAATTTGAAGGAAGTGGTCCTTGAGATGGGCGGCAATAATCCTTGCATCGTCATGGACGACGTTCCCGATCTTGACGCTGTGGCCTTCCACATCGGCAACGGCGCGTTCTGGAACATGGGTCAAAACTGCTCGGCCATCTCACGTGTCTTAGTTCACAAAGACGTGAAGGACCGCCTTCTCCAAAGACTCACTGAAGTAGCTAAGACCTGGACCGTTGGCGACCCGCTCGATCCGGCCACCCGCATCGGTCCGCTTATCTCACCCACCCATTTCGAGAAGGTTACCAGCTATCTGAAAGGCGAAGGCAAGGTAGTGGCTGGAGGAAAGGTCTTCGACGGGACCACGATCGAGCCCACGATCATTGAATTCGACCGCCACGACGGCAAGCAGGTCCGGGAAGAGATTTTCGGACCGATTGTGTCTGTGATTGGGGTGAGCTCCCTTGCGGAAGCGGTCACGCTTGCCAATGAGACCGAATTTGGCTTGGCGGCCTGTGTTTTTACCGCCGACGGCACGCGGGCGCTTCGGGCCGCACGGGCGCTTCGGGCGGGGACCGTAACGGTGAACTGCTACGGGGAGGGGGACGCCGCCACTCCGTTTGGCGGTTACAAGCAATAGGGCTTCGGCGGGCGGGACAAGGCTTTCCACGCGCATGATCAATATTGCCAGACTAAAACGCTTTGGATCGACCTGAGCAGCTCAAACGAGGGTTTCTGAAATGTCGACATTTCCGTTTTCCGGTCTCAATCTCGCGATCACAGCTCCGTTCGACTCAACCGGACGTATTGATTTCGGTGTTTTTGAAGACCTTATCGAACGGTATCTGGCTGCCGGCGTAGATGGCTTTGTATTCAGTTCTGGCACTGGAATGCACGTCTACCTGTCACCTGACGAATCGAGGTCCCTCGTTGAGCGCGGTGCTCGCATCGTCAACGGTCGCGCCAAGGTCATTGCCCAAGCCTCAGCATTGCTCACGGTCGACGTTGTTGAAAAGACGCAATTTGCAGAGGGCTCCGGCGCGGACGGCGTCATGGTCCTTCCGCCCTTCTTCGAGGGTCCATCCGACGACGATAGCGTCTTCGATTTCTATGCCGAAGTTGCTACGGTCGGATTGCCGATAATTGGATACAATGTCCCCCAAGCAGTCGGCGTACGCATAACCGCAGACCTCCTCGGCCGACTATCCGAGTTGCCAGAATTCCGGGCAGTCAAGGATAGCAGCGGAGACTTGGTCGCGCAGGTAAGGCTGATAGGCACTGGCTTTGACATCATCAATGGAGCTGATCCGCTTGTCCCCTTCTCCCTGTTCGCGGGCTGCTCCGGCCTGATCTGGGGCGGTGCGAACATCGCGCCTCGTACATGCGTAGCGATCGTGAAGGCTGCCCGGGAAAAGAGATGGGAGGACGTGCAGTCGCTCTGGCGGCTGCTGGAGCCAATTATGTCCCTTCTTTGGGACGGCGACTATGTGCCGAGCGTGTATGCGGCGGCCGAACTGACTGGATATGGCTGCGGCATTGCTAGGAAGCCGTTCCGGCCCCTTTCGACGGACCGTATGGCGGCGCTTAGAACCGCGCTCGGCGCACTGGTGGAACAAGAAGCCATATGAAGAGCAAGATCTTTCGTGCGCGTGGCCTGCCCGCGCATGGCGTGGAATCCGGTTGGGAGGCATTGCTCCCTTCGAGGACACCAACGCCCGAATTGGATCGGGCCATCACTGTCGATGTCGTAGTCATCGGCGCTGGCTTCGCTGGGTTGTCCGCCGCTGTAAGGCTCTCCGATCTCGACCCAAAACTTTCCGTCGCCGTCCTCGATGCCGACGTGGTCGGGAACGGGGCCAGTGGTCGGAACTCCGGCTTTTTGATTGATCTACCGCACGACATTTCGTCTGGCAATTTCGGAGTAGATGGCGTTACGAAGAGCCGCAAGGACATACTGGTAGCGCGAACAGCCATTCAACACTACGCTCGACTTGCGGAGGAAAATGACTGGGACAGGGCCATATTCGATCCCAGCGGCAAATACAGCGTCGCGATGACCGCCACCGGCGCGGACCATCTTGCCGCTTACTCTTCGAAACTCAAGTCATTGGGCGAACCTCACCAGCTTCTCGCGGGCAAAGAAATCGCGGAAATCACGGGCACGCGATCTTTCAAGTCGGGACTCTTCACTCCCGGTACCGTGATGGTCCAGCCCGCGGCGCTGGTGAGGGCCGTTGCAGATTTGTTTCAGGAGCCTGTCAAGCTATTCGAGCGGACGCCAGCCCTGTCCATCCAAACTTCGTCGAGCGGCTGCATTGTAACGACCCCTAAAGGCGAGGTCAGGGCCGGCCGAGTGATTTTGGCGACAAATGGCCACGCTGAGAGCTTCGGGTTCGGAAGCGGTGAACTCCTCCATGTCTTCACTTACGCCTCGCTTACCGAGCCGTTCGCTCCCTCCGCCCTTAGGGGCTTCCGGAAATGGGGAGCAACGCCGGCTGCGCCGATGGGTACGACTGTGCGGCGTATCAACGGCTCAGATGGCGACCGAATTCTTATACGCTCGCGCTACACCTACCACCCCAAAATCGAAGTGGGCCTCGGCTCGATTAAGAGTGCAGGCGACCTCCACGACCGAAAGTTCGCAGATCGCTTTCCCGCACAGCGTCACTTGAAGATGCAGTACCGTTGGGCGGGAGCGATGGCGCTCACGCGGAATTCGGTACCATTGTTCGGCCAAGTGGCAGACGGCGTCTTCGCTGCTTGTGCCTGCAACGGCATCGGCGGTACCAAATCTACCGCCGCGGGCATCGCAATAGCCGAATTATTGGTTGGGCATCGGTCCAAGCTCGGCGAGATATTCCTTACATTCGAGAAGCCCCAGTCATTGCCCCCGCGACCGTTTACCAACGTGGGCGCGCGATTGATCCTTGCATTCAGAGAATGGCGCGCGGGACGCGAATAGGCGTCTCTGCAGGCTGACTTCGGGTGGGCGCCCGGAAAACAGCCGGCGTGATGTAACCGATCGGGAGGGAGACTACAAATGTCTATTCCTATGACTGCCTAACACGACAACGCGACGCTTTCCGACCAGACTGCAAAGGCGCTTTCGGCTGCGCTACAGATCGGCTCGGATGTGCATGTTCTGGTTGCCGGCAATGATCGCAAGGGCGCTGTGGGTGCCGAAGCTAGGCTCAGCAAGGTGTTGCTCGCCCAAGCCGAGGAACTCGCCGAACCCCTTTTCGAACCATTGGCGACGTTCGTCGTTTCGCTCGTCGGAGCCCATGACACTATCATCGCGCCGGCGATCTCGTCGGGCAAGAATGTCGCGCCGGGTGTCGCCGCACCGCTCGATGTCATCTCGCCTCACGCGTCAATGTGGCCGGTTTATACCGGCAACCCCATTCAGCCGATGCAATCGAGTGACGCGCAACAGAAGCTTATCAATGGTCTCTCTGCGGGCGCAGTTAGTGTGAATTACCTGAAAGGGGTTTCCGCGGATGCGCCTTATGGGGGCGTCAAGCAAAGCGGCTATGGATATGAAGGCGGCGAGCAGGGGGTGCGAAGCTTCCAGATTCTGAAAATGGTCAATGCCCTCGGTTCGTTTGGATAAAATCCGGTGGGAAACAGAACACGGACCATCGCCGGTCGCGACATCACAAGGAGTGTCGCCGACGCCCTTCAGTACATCTCGTACTATCATCCTCCAGATTATATCCGGTCTCTTTCTCACGCATACACGCGAGAACAGAGCCCGTCGGCGAAGAATGCCATAGGTCAGATTCTGCTGAACTCCCGTATGGCGGCCTTTGGGCGGCGCCCGATTTGTCAGGACACCGGACTTGTGGTTGTCTTCGCAAAGGTCGGCATGGATGCGCGCATTAAGTCAACGGCCAGTTTCGCTGATCTTGTGAACGAGGGCGTACGTCAAGCCTATCTCGATCCGGACAATCCCCTTCGGCCATCGATCGTTGCGGATCCCCTCGCTAGGCGGGTCAACACCCGCGACAACACGCCGGCAGTTGTCCATGTCGACTTGGTGCAAGGTAACCAGGTTGAGATCACCATCGCCGCAAAAGGCGGCGGGTCGGAGAACAAGGCGCGTTTTACCACCCTCAATCCCAGCGCCTCCGTTTCCGACTGGGTGGTCAATACCGTTTCGACCCTTGGCAGCGGGTGGTGTCCACCTGGACTGATCTCTGTCGGCATCGGTGGTAGCGCTGAAAAGGCGATGCTGCTGGCCAAGGAAGCCATGAACGAGCCCATCGATATGGCGGAACTGATCGCAAGGGGGGCGTCAAGCCCAGAAGAGGGACTGCGGATTGAGCTTTATGAGCGGATCAACGCGCTTGGCATCGGCGCCCAAGGGCTTGGTGGTCTGACGACAGTCGTTGACGTCAAGGTTGCGACCTATCCTACTCATGCGGCGTCCAAGCCTGTGGCGCTCATCCCGCAATGCGCCGCCAACCGGCACCTGAAGTTTACTTTGGACGGCTCTGGACCCATCAGCCTCCAGCCGCCCGATTTGCGCGAATGGCCCGACATCGGAGCCGACGAATTGAACCCAGCCGGCGTCCGGCGGGTCAATTTAGATACGCTGACGAAGGAAGAGACGGCATCGTGGCGCTGCGGTGAAACGCTCCTGCTGTTTGGAAAGATGCTGACGGCCCGTGACGCTGCCCACAAACGAATGGTCGAACTGATCGATGCCGGCAAGCCGCTTCCAGTCGATCTGCGGGGACGCGTGATCTACTACGTCGGTCCCGTCAGGGCAGTGAGGAATGAGGTCGTTGGACCCGCCGGTCCAACAACCTCCAGCCGCTTCGACGATTTTACGG
>NZ_RZTI01000179.1:0-9794 GCF_003997275.1 Mesorhizobium sp. M6A.T.Ce.TU.002.03.1.1 | reverse complement strand
GTGGTTATCGGCATCAATAATTTCCTGTCGGTCGTCAATGACAAGATGGGCTCGCCGCTGTCGCTGACCATCGCCAGAAGTTTTGTCGCCACCATCATCGTTGGCGTCATCCTGATCCTGATGGGGCTGCTGAAACCGTTCAAGGCCACCGACGGACGCTGGCGGCCCTGGCCGGCGTGGCTGCGGTACACCGCCTTCGCGCTAGGCCTTTTCACCGTCGCCGCGGCGCTGCTCGGCTATATCGGCCTTGCCATCTTCGTCTCGCTGCAGGTCGTGGTCACCGGCACCATACTGGTCACCGCCTATATCGGCTTCCTGTCGGCGCGGGCGATCAGCGAGGAAGGCGGCTTTGCCAACACGTCGATCGGGCGCTGGCTGTCGGTCAATTCCAGCTATGAGGAGTCCGCGCTCGACCAGCTCGGCCTGGTCGTCAGCGTCGCCATCAATGTCATGATCGTGCTGGTATTCCTGCCGCTGATCCTGCTGATGTGGGGCTTCCAGCCCGGCGACATCCAGGCCTGGGGCTACAAGCTGGCGACGGGCCTGACCATCGGCTCGGTGACGATCTCGTTGACCGGCATCCTGAGCGGCATCGTTGTCTTCATCATCGGCTATTTCCTGACGCGCTGGTTCCAGGGCTGGCTCGACGGCTCGGTGATGGCGCGCGGCAAGGTCGATACCGGCGTGCGCAACTCGATCCGGTTGGCGGTCGGCTATGCCGGCGTCGCGCTCGCAGCGCTCGTCGGCGTCTCGGCGGCTGGCATCGATCTCTCCAACCTGGCGCTTGTCGCCGGCGCCCTGTCCCTCGGTATCGGCTTTGGCCTGCAGAACGTCGTCTCCAACTTCGTCTCCGGCCTGATCCTTTTGGCGGAGCGGCCATTCAAGGTCGGTGACTGGATCGTCGCCGGTGACATCAGCGGCACGGTCAAGAAGATCAGCGTGCGCGCTACCGAGATCGAGACGTTCCAGCGGCAGTCGGTGATCCTGCCCAATTCAAACCTGATCAACAATGCCGTCGGCAACTGGACGCACCGGAACAAGCTCGGTCGCATCGACATCAAGGTCGGCGTCGCCTACGGCAGCGACGTAAAACAGGCCCATGCTGCGCTTTTGGAGATCGCGCGTGGCCATCCGCTGGTGCTGAAGAATCCCGAACCCTTCGTGCTGTTCACCAATTTCGGGCCGGCCGCTCTCGAATTCGAAATCCGCGTGTTCCTGGCGGACGTGATGAACGGCAACGTCGTGCAGAACGACATCCGGTTTGCCGTCCTCGATGTGTTCGCCGACCAACATATCGAAATTCCATCGGCGCCGCGCGCCGTCGTAGAGACCAAGAAGCATGCGGCGTGGCCGATCGACGACGACAAGATCGAAGTCGATTTTGCCGAACAGGAGCAAGCGAAGGCGGAAGCCGTGGCCGAGGCGAAACGCCTGGCCAAATCCGGGCGCAAGATCCGCAAGCCGGATCCCGATTAGGATCTATCAAGATTCAGCTGATGCCAGCTCTCGGCGCAGCGAGAACCAAATGCGGCATGAATGCGGCATTCAGTTGCCGTTCAGCTTGCATCTCATATAAGCTCACATGCAAAGGGCGAGAATGCCTTGCGAAATGCAACAGAGGCGGTGGAAACACCGATATTGCAAATGTGGAAGTCTCTCGTCGCCGCCATCGCTTTTCTTGCCGTGGGCGGTTCAGCCTTCGCCGCCAGCGCGACCAACAAGGACGCCGAGACCCGCACGCTGGTCGTGACCGAAGGCGGTGGCAAAACGGAGC
The DNA here is from genome assembly GCF_003997275.1 of Mesorhizobium sp. M6A.T.Ce.TU.002.03.1.1. Lineage (NCBI taxonomy): Bacteria > Pseudomonadati > Pseudomonadota > Alphaproteobacteria > Hyphomicrobiales > Phyllobacteriaceae > Mesorhizobium > Mesorhizobium sp. M6A.T.Ce.TU.002.03.1.1. The sequence continues at coordinate 8,020 of NZ_RZTI01000179.1, read as the reverse complement.
TGGCGCTGGCCGCCGGCGAAACCGCGGAATTCTGCCCGAGCGGGTGTTTCGTTACCATGCCGAATGGCGACCTCGAGGCGCTGACCGGCTCGGAAACGATCGAAATCTCAGGCGGGGTCGCCCGTATCAAGTAACCCGCATGAAGTAACGTTGACTGCTTGCTTTCGAAGGCCGGGAAAATGCCCGGCCTTTTTATCGTTTCGGGTCATCGATGCTTAACGATGAAGAGCGAAATTCCGTCATGCAAGCCAAGCCAGGCTGGGCGTTTTAACGTTCGCTGCGCTGTTCCCCGCTATATCGAGCCGAAGACGCCGAAGCACGGCGCTGGTTTTGGATCGGCGCATGATCCTTTCCGAAAAAATCGGTTTTCGGGGTCATGCGCTTTCAGGCAGGGCAACGAAAATGGATGCGCGGTCGGACAGGAACGCAATTCCGCTTGCGGTCGATCTCGACGGCACGCTGATCGCGACGGACCTGTTGTGGGAAGGGCTGTTCATCCTTCTCAAGAAGAATCCGCTCTATATCTTCCTCGTGCCGTTTTGGCTTGCCGGCGGGCCGGCGCAGTTGAAGCAGGCCATCGCTCAACGCGTCGAGATCGACCCTGCATCGCTGCCTTATCGCGAGACGCTGCTTCAGCGCCTTCGCATTGAACATGGCGAGGGCCGCCAGATCGTGCTGGCGACCGGCACGCCACGCAAATTCGCCGAGGCGATCGCCGCGCATCTCGGGATATTCGATCGCGTCCTGGCGACCGATGGCCCCTACAACATGACTGCAGGCAGAAAGCGCGCTTCGCTTGTCGCCGCCTATGGCGATGGCGGCTTCGACTATGCCGGAAACAGCCGGCACGACCTTAGCGTATTCGACGCCGCGCGTACGGCAATCGTCGTCGCGCCCGACCGCCATGCTGCGCGCTGGCAGGCCGCGCACAGTGCCGAAATGATGCCGGCGCCGAAGCCGACATTCAGGACCATCGTCAAGATGCTGCGTGTTCATCAGTGGCTGAAGAACTCGCTGATCGCGGTGCCGATGGTGCTGTCGCACGAATACTTCAACGCCGACATGATCTGGGAATGCTTGCTGGCATTCGTCTCGTTCAGCGCGGTCGCTTCCGCCATCTACATCCTCAACGATTTCTTCGATCTCGCGCTCGACCGCAAACATCTGACCAAGCGCAGCCGGCCATTCGCCAGCGGCGCGCTGTCGATCCCGTTCGGCCTCGGTTCGATGGCGGTGCTGCTTGCAATAGGTGTTGGAGCAGGGCTTCTGCTGCCGATCGGATTCCTCGGCGTTCTCGGCGGCTACATCATTGTCACCACCGCCTATTCGCTGTCGTTCAAGCGCATGCTCCTGATCGACGTGCTGACGTTGGCCGGTCTCTACACGATCCGCGTTCTGGCGGGCGCCGCGGCGACCGGCGTCGACGTCTCGTTCTGGCTGCTGGCCTTCTCGATCTTCTTTTTTCTGTCGCTGGCGCTGGTGAAGCGTTTCGTTGAGCTGCGCACGACCGCCATTCCAGCCGGCGAGCGCATTGCCGGCCGCGGCTACCGCACCGAAGACCAGGAGATCGTCGCCCAGGCGGGCATGGCCTCGGCCTTTTCCTCGGCACTGGTGCTGGCCCTCTATATGGACAGCGTTGCGGTGCGCGAACTCTATCCGCACCCCTGGCTGGTCTGGCCGCTGGCCCCGATCGTGCTCTATCTGACCATGCGCGTCTGGATACTCGCCCGCCGCGACGAGATGCACGACGATCCGGTCGTCTTCATCATTCGCGACTGGCGCAGCCAGATCGTCGTGCTCATCGGCGCCGTGTTTCTGGTCGCCGGAGGCTGGTAGGCGTGGCGAAGCAGCGTTTTCAGAGCTTCGGCCTTGCCACGCCGCCGGCACTCGATGTGATCCCGGCGGACGACGCTGTTGCGTTGCTGAAGAGCGGCAAGGCGACAAGAAACGCCTTGCTCGCCTATGGCAACGGCCGCTCCTATGGCGATTCCTGCCAGAACGAGGCTGGCAAGGTCGTCGACATGCGGCCGCTGAATCGCATCCGCGCCTTTAATGCCGAGACCGGCGTGATGGAGGCCGAGGCCGGCGTGCTTCTGCCCGACATCATCGCCCATGCGGCGCCCTACGGATTCTTTCCGGCCGTCGTTCCTGGCACGCAGTTCGTCACGCTCGGCGGCGCCATCGCCAATGATGTTCACGGCAAGAACCATCACCGGCGCGGCACCTTCGGCTGCCATGTCGAATCCTTCACGCTGCTCAGATCGGATGGACGGACCTACTACTGCTCGACCACCGACAACGCACGCCTGTTTGCCGCAACGATCGGCGGCATGGGGCTGACCGGACTGATCCTGTCGGCATCTATCCGGCTGATGCGGGTGCCATCGCTCGACATCGTCGAGACGGCGACCCCGTTCCGCGACCTCGGCGAATTCTTCGAGCTTGCCCAAGCGGCCGACCAGGCCAACGAATACGTCGTGGCCTGGATCGACCAGCTTGCCGGCGGCCACGGCCGTGGGCGCGGGCTGCTGTTCACCGGCAATCACGCCGAGCATGGCTCCCATGTGGCCTTGCGTGCAAGCGGGAATCTTTCGGTGCCGTTCCAGCCGCCGTTCAACGTGCTCAACCGGCCGTTCCTGACTGCTTTCAACGCAGCCTACCGGTGGAAGAAAGGCCGGTCTACGGCGCCGCGCCGGGTGGGCTACCAGGGTTTTTTCTTTCCGCTCGACGGCGTCGGCAACTGGAACCGGCTCTACGGACCGAACGGGCTTTTCCAGCATCAGAGCGTGGTGCCGGAAGACGTCGCGCGCCGGGCGGTGCCGGCGCTGCTTGCGGCGGCAAAAAGGGCCAGGCAGGGCTCGTTTCTCACGGTCTTGAAGCGCTTCGGCTCGATCCGCTCGCCGGCACTGCTGTCGTTCCCGCGACCGGGTTTCACGCTGACGCTGGATTTTCCCAACCGTGGCCGGGCGACGCTGGCGCTGCTGAAGGAACTCGACCAAATCACCGTCGAGGCCGGTGGCGCGGTCAATCCTTACAAGGACGCCCGAATGGGTGCCGACGTTTTCGCCGCGTCTTTTCCGGAATGGCAGCGCCTCGAAGCCATCCGCGACCCCGCCTTCTTGTCGAGCTTCTGGGCGCGAGCGGCGAAAAAGCTCGACGCGCGACGCGACCCCGCCGAAGCCGAGGATTCGATAAGATTCGAATAGTTCATGGTTAATGGAACGATAAGGTAAAGCTTTCTTCGAGTTTTCCTGTGCTTCACGAAATGTTTGCAGGTTTTTAATAGAACGAGGAAGGGTTGCTGGAAAAGACATGAAATACATCGTCTTCATTCTGTTCACGGTCATGACCAACGCCGCTGCGCAGCTCATGCTGAAGCAGGGCATGATGTCGCTCGGCCAGATTTCCTTCGAGGGCACCAATCCATTGCTGAAGCTGTTGCAGATCGTCTTCAGCCCGTGGGTTTTCCTCGGCCTGTGCACCTTCGTCATCTCGATGGCGTCGCACCTCTATGTGCTGTCCAAGGTCGAGCTCAGTTTCGCATACCCATTCCTCAGCCTCGCCTATGTCGCCGTTGCGATCTTCGCCTATTTCGTCTTCCGCGAGGACCTCAATGGCTGGCGTATCGCCGGCATCGCTTTCATCTGCGTCGGCACGGTGCTGATCGCCCAAAGTGGCCGGGATTTGGGTGGGCGCGGGCATGACGAGGAAACGGCCTCCCTTTCGTCCGACAAGATTCACAGTGGGATCGTTCGATGAGACATGTGATCTTCGGCGGTGACGGTTTCGTCGGCCGCCACCTTGCCCCGAAACTTCTGGCCGACGGCGAGGAGGTGGTTGTCGCCGATATCGCTAAAAGCGATCTGCCGCATTACCGCTCGGTCCGATATGCCAGGTGCGACGTCACCGATCCGGCCTCGGTCGCTTCGGTCGGGCTGAAGGCCGACGACATGGTCTACAATCTGTCGGCGAAAATGCTGTCGCCGATCCAGGTCCGCGCCAAACGCCACGAGTTCTTCTTCCCGGTGAATTTCCACGGCACCGAGCACATCCTGCAGGCGATGGACAAGGCCGGTGCTCCGAGGCTCGTCCACTACACGACCGACATGATCTACGGCCACACGGTCACACAACCGATGACGGAGGACCATCCGGTCGCGCCGCTCGGCGAATATGGCTGGTCGAAGCAGAAGACCGAGGAACTGGCCGCCGAATGGCGCAAGCGCGGCATGTCGATCTCGCTGTTTCGGCCGCGCCTCATCATCGGCCCCGGCCGCCTCGGCATCCTCGAGAAACTGTTCAAGCTGATCGACTGGAACCTTCCGGTGCCGATGATCGGCTCGGGCAAGAACCCCTATCAGTTCATCTCGGTGTTCGACTGCGCCGAGGCCGCGCGCGCCGCCTGGAAGGCGGGCGTGCCTGATGAGGCCTATAATCTCGGCTCGCTCAATCCGCCGCCGGTCAGGAAACTGCTCGGCGATCTGATCAGGCATGCCGGTTCGAAGTCGATCCTGATTCCGACACCGGGCTGGGCGGTCAAGCGCACGCTCGACCTGCTCGACCTCTTGAACATGCCGATCATGGATCCGGAGCAGTATCTGATCGCCGACGAGGACTGCGTGCTCGACGTGTCCAAGGCCGAGCGCCAACTCGGCTGGGTGCCGCAATATCGCGACGAGGACATGCTGATCGCCGCCTACAGCGAATATCGCGCCAAGAAAGACGGCCATGCCGTCGCCGCCAAACATGTGCCCGCCGAGTGAAGGGCCAGCAGGAGACTCTTGAGATGACCGTCATGACCAAGCCAGACCACACGACTGCGCGCGCCACGGTCAGCGCGCCGGCGCTTTCGCCCGCCACCACCGTCAAGCCCGATCTGATCAGCGTCGAGCAGGCCAAGACGATGGACGTCGCGCGCATGACCGACCTGTTCAAGGCGCACCTCAACCCCGGCCAGCTGCATTTCATGAAGCTGCTCGGCTTCCACAAGATCAAGATCGAGCGCGCCGAAGGCATGTTCTACATCGATCAGAACGGCCGCAGAATCCTGGATTTCTTCGGTGGCTTTGGCTCGCTGGCCTTCGGCCACAATCATCCGCGCCTTCTCGAAGCGCGCAAGAAATTCCAGGAAGAGAAGCGGCAGGAAATCGCCATCGCGTTCATGTCGCAATATGCGGCGGCCCTGGCGCACAATCTCGCCAAATGCTCGCCCGGCGATCTCGACATGGTGTTTCTGGGCTCGTCCGGCTCAGAAGCCATGGAAGCGGCCGTGAAGCTCGCCGAGCGAGCCGCCGGCCCGAAGCGGCCGAAGGTCGTCTATGCCGAGAATTCCTTCCACGGCAAGACCAAGGGTGTGCTGGCGATTACCGACGGCTCGCTCTACCGCGCCGACTTCAAGGTCGCCGACAATGTCGTGCGTATCCCGTTCGCCGACATCGAGGCGGTCGAGCGCACCTTCCGCTCCGATCCCGAGGTCGGCGTCATCGTGCTGGAAACCATCCAGGGCGGCGGCGGGATCATCCAGGCGCCTGCCGAATACTGGCAGAAGTTGCGCGCGCTCTGCGATCAGTATGGCGTGCTGTGGGTCGCCGACGAGGTGCAGTGCGGCTATGGACGCACCGGCCGTTTCTATGCCTTCGAGCATTACGGCGTCGTTCCTGATGTGACGGCGCTGGCGAAGTCGCTCGGCGGCGGCAAGGCCGCAGTCGGCGCGATGATCGCCAGGCGCGAGGTCTACATGAAGGCCTATGGCACGCCGAAGACGGCGATGATCCACGCCATGGCCACCTTCGGCGGCATGGGCGAGGCCTGTGTCACCTCGATCGAGGCGCTCAACGTGCTTTACGACGAGGGACTGATCGACAACGCCGCGGTGACCGGCGACTACCTCCTGCAACGACTGCAAGCGCTCAAGGAGAAATATCCCAAGATCATCAAGGACGTGCGGGGCAAGGGGCTTATGGTCGGGCTGGAATTCCACGACTTTTCGCAGACCTTGCCGATGGTGCTGCGGCCTGTGGTCAGCGTGCTTGACGACAAGCTGAAGGGGTCCTTGTCCGGCTTCGTCGGAGCGCTGCTGCTGCGCGACTACGACGTGCTCGTTGCCTTCACCGAATACAACCGCAACGTCATCCGCCTCGAACCACCGCTAATCTGCCAGCGCGAACACGTCGACCGCTTTGTCGAGGCGCTCGATAGTCTGCTGTCGCGCGGCATCGTGTCGATCGTGAAGGATTTCGTCAAAAGCCAGGTCCGCTAGGCTACTGAGCGAAACCATGCTGACCAAATCTCCCGTTCCGACAAACCTGCTCGATCGGCTCACCGAGGCCGGTCTGGCATGGGGCGAGGGCGCCTATGCGCGTCTTGCCGCACCGATCGGGGCGGCGGCCTTTGCGCTCTACATCCTTCTGACTGCCGTGACGGCATGGTTCATGCCCGACGCCAATTGGGACATGCTGCCCTATCTGGCGATCGCCGAAGAGGGCACCTATGCCGATGCGAAGGCGCTGCACGACTATGCCTATGGCACGGTCAGGGACGGTGTATCGGCGGGCGACTACAAAGCGCTGGTCGATGACGGCGGCGGCTTCCGCAGCCATATGGCCGGAAATGCCACCGACTTCCATTCGCTGCTCGGCATGTATCGGGTCAAGTTCCTCTACGCCGAGATCCTTTCGACGATGAGCTCTGTGATGTCGCCGGTCGAGGCGATGCGGCTGCTACAGGTATTGTCGGTGCTGCTGTTCGGTGGGATCGCGCTGCTCTGGCTGCGGTCCGAAGGCGCGCTGGCGCTGGCGCCGGTCGCCGGCGCGGTGCTGATCATGGCCGAATTCGGCGATGTGGCGCGGGCCGCGACGCCGGATCTGCTGTGCTCGGCGCTGTTCCTCGGCGGGCTTTTTGCGTATGTGCGCGGTCGCGAGGTCGCGACAGCGGTCCTGCTTTTCCTCGCCTTCATGGCGCGGCCCGACAACATTGTCTTCCTTGCCATCTTCGCCGTGCTGCTGGTCGCCTTCCGGCAGAAAGCGTGGGGCGCGCTGGCCGGGTTTGCCGCCTCCCTGGTCGCTTATTTCGCCATCTCCCATTGGGCGCAGCATCCCGGCTGGTGGCCGCATCTGTGGTTCTCCAGCATCGAGCAGCACTACAATATGGACGGCTTCGATCCACCGTTCTCGGTTGTCGCCTATCTCCGGGCCTTTGCCGCCTCCCTGGTCCGCGCCGTCAGCCTCAACAGCTGGATCGGCGTCTCGGTGCTGGCGCTGGCGGGGTGGTATGCCTCAAGCCGCGCCGGCTTCAAGCTCGACCGCCGCGCCGGAATCCTGTTCGCGGCATTGGTGCTCGGCGTGCTGGCCAAGTTCACCGTCTTCCCGATCCACGACACCCGCATCTACTTTCCCAACCTGATTCCGCCGTTTCTGCTGCTCGCTGGTCCATTCATGGCGCTGTGGACGAGCATCAAAGGGCGACGAGCCGCAGTGTTGCACGTCATTCCGGGCGATAAACCATGAGTTCCGTCTCCAGCCCGGCGCGCATCATTTTCGCTTGAAGCCGCTGATCTCTACTGCTGCGCGACGCGTCCTTTGGACGCGCAAAGGACGCTGTAGAACTTCTTTCTGCGCATGATCCCAGCGAAAATCGATTCCGATTTTTCGGCGTTATGCGTCGGGGTCGCGCCGCACCTGCGGCGTGTCGCAAACAGGCGGTAGCACGATGGCCGTCGCCTGCATATTGTGCGCCGGTCAAGCGGGCGCCGGCGCCTGCAACAGCACTTTGGAGTCGCGGGCAATGGCAGGATTTCCGGAAAAGGCGAAGGTCGTCATCGTCGGGCTGGGCGGCATTGTCGGCGCATCGGTCGCCCATCACCTGATCGAGCGCGGATGGGACGATATCGTCGGCATCGACAAATCAGGCATCCCGACCGACATCGGCTCGACAGCGCACGCCTCCGACTTCTGCTACACGACCAGCCATGATTTCCTGTCCTGCTGGACGACGCTCTACTCCATCGATTTCTACGAGAAGA
>NZ_RZTI01000178.1:0-9849 GCF_003997275.1 Mesorhizobium sp. M6A.T.Ce.TU.002.03.1.1 | reverse complement strand
CCGGCCAGCGATCGACCAGCGCCACCGCTTGGCTGTTGGTGCCGGAGACGACGAGCTCGTCGCGCGAGTAACCGGTGCCGTGGCCGAGATCGAGCGGCAACTGGCGCGGCGGATCGATCTTGTTGTCCGGCATCTGGCTCAACTGCGCGGCCCACCGCTCCCGCGGCGACGCGCCGGCAGCGGCGGGACAGGTTCGGTGCTGTGGCCCTTGTAGAGCGGCGATTCCAGATAACGGGCGATGGCAAAACGCACCAGAACGGCAACGGCGGCCGAGGCCGGCACGGCGATCAGCAGGCCGACGAAGCCGAACAGCGCGCCGAAGGCAAACAGCGAAAACATCAGCCACACCGGATGCAGGCCGACGCTTTTTCCCACCAGCCTCGGCTGCAGGATGTTGCCCTCGATGAACTGGCCGACGAAGAACACGCCGGCCACCGCCGCGATCATGGTCCAGTCGGGCCAGAACTGAACGAAGGCAACGCCGACGGCCAGGACCAACCCGGTCAGCGAGCCGACATAGGGGATGAAGGAGATCAGCCCGGCGAACAGGCCGATCAGGATGCCGAAATTCAGGCCGGTCAACGTCAGGCCGGTGGCGTACATGGCGCCCAGCACCAGGCACAGCGTGCCCTGGCCGCGCACAAAACCGGCGGTAGCGGTGTTGATGTCGTTGGCGATGGCCCTGACGGTCTTGACATAGTCGCGCGGCACCCAGCTGTCGACGATCGCCACCATGCGGTCCCAGTCGAGCAGCATGTAGAAGGCAACGACTGGTGTCACCACGAACAGGCTGACCACCGACACTAGCGCCACGCCGGAGCTCCAGATCGATGTGAACACCGTGGTCAGGAGGCCGAAGCCGGAGGTCAGCAGCGAATTCAAGCCTTCGCGCAGGCCATTGGCGTCGACGCCGAATTTCTCTTCCAGCCATCTCGGATCGAAGCTGGTGATCAGGGTCTGCAGCCGGGTCAGGTATTCCGGCAGCTTGCTGGCGAAATCGGCCATCTGCGAGGCCAGCACCGGAACGAGGATGACGAAAGCCAGCACCAGAACGACGATGAAGGCGAACAGGATGACAACCGTCGCCATCAGCCGCGACAGGCCGAGCCGCTGCAGCCGGTCGGCGACCGGGTCGAGAAAGTAGGCGAGGACCATGCCGGCGACGAACGGCAAAAGGATGCCGCTAAAGACATAGAGGAAGACCGCGAGGATGATGGCGCTGATTAGCCAGAAGCGGATTTGGCGGCGAAACACGCCAGACGCGGCGGCATCGGCGGCCGCAGCCTCGGCTGCCGCGTCGATGTCCTGGTCAGGTGTCCGGTGTGGAGCCTTCGCCATAGCCGCTCATATGCCTCAGCCAAGCCACGAGATAGGCCGCGGCCGAAGCCACGGTCAAGACCCCGGACAGCAATATGAGCACCGGCCTGAGCGGATCGAGGTCGAGGGCGAGAGCCAGTTCGCCCAGCACCACCGCCGCCAGCACGATCTGGATGGCGGTGTTGGCCTTGGACACGAACAGCGGCTTCATCTCGACCGGGTGGGCCATGACGGTGGACAAAAGCACGGCGCAGACGATCAGCGCATCGCGCGACACCATGGTGACGACCAGCCACAGCGGCAATTCACCGATGAAGCCCAGCACCACGAACACCGAAACCAGCAGCAATTTGTCGGCCATCGGATCGAGATAGGCGCCAAGTTGCGAAAACTGGTTGAAATGGCGGGCGATGAAGCCGTCGACACCGTCGGAAATGCCGGCGATGAGGAAGCCGGCGAAAGCCCAGTCCCAGTGCGCCTGCAGCATGGCCAGCACCACGCCCGGCACCAGCACGAAACGCATGATCGTGATCATGTTGGGGATGGTCAAACGCATGTCCCGTCGTTTCTGTTTTAATGATACATGATGGAGATGGGACGCTACGGCAAGTGGCGACGCTCTCTCCTCGCTCACCTGCTCCACCCCAGACCGAAAAAACGAACCTAGCGAATGACGATGGCACAGAGATTTACAATCGCCCTGCGTGTCACACTTTGCTATTTGGCCGGAGTAACAGAAAGCTTCCTAGGTTTCGCATCTTTTACAACTCCACACCGCGACGCGTCGATGCATGACCTTTTGATCAGTTTCGTTCTTGCCTTGGTGGTCGGCCTTCTGGCGTCTTGGCCTCTCTGGCTGGTGGCTGCCGCCGTGGCGTTCGTTTTCGGGCGGTCAGTCGCCGTAAACCCGGGTGTCTGGACTGTGGCGGCAAGTTTGATCGCCGCCGGTTTCTCCTACGGGGTCCTCCCGAGCGACGAGGTCAGGTCCTTAGCGACCGTCGGCGCCCTCGCCGCTGCGCTGGCGGGCGTTTCTTTCTACTGCTGGAGCGTAGGGAGCCCGGTTCGGCCGATCTCCAATTGAACATCGCCATCGCTCGCTTGCCTTGCGAGGCAAAAGCGTTCATGCGAAGAGCCCTCAAGCAAGTGGAAACAGAGATGAGCAGGCGCCAGAAATGAGCAAGCGCAAGAACGGGCTCACTTATGCCGAGGCGGGTGTCGACATCGATGCCGGCAATCTCATGGTCGAGAAGATCAAGCCGCTGGTGCGCGCGACGCGCCGGCCGGGCGCCGATGGCGAGATCGGCGGCTTCGGCGGCCTGTTCGACCTCAAGGCCGCCGGCTTCACGGACCCGGTGCTGGTCGCCGCCAATGACGGCGTCGGCACCAAGCTGAAGATCGCCATCGATGCGGGCAAGCACGACACGATCGGCATCGATCTCGTCGCCATGTGCGTCAACGACATCGTCGTGCAAGGCGCCGAGCCATTGTTCTTCCTCGACTATTTCGCCACCGGCAAGCTCGACCCCGACCAGGGTGCTTCGATTGTCGGCGGCATCGCCGAGGGCTGCCGACAGGCCGGATGCGCGCTGATCGGCGGCGAGACGGCGGAAATGCCCGGCATGTATCACGGCAAGGACTACGACCTTGCCGGCTTTGCTGTGGGCGCGGCCGAACGTGGCCAGCTACTGCCGACAGACGACATCGTCGAGGGCGACGTGCTGTTGGGACTGGCCTCGTCAGGCCTGCATTCGAACGGCTTTTCGCTGGTCCGCCGCATCGTCGCGACAAGCGGCCTTGCGTGGTCCGGTCCGGCGCCCTTCAATGATGAAGCCACGCTGGCCGAGGCGCTGCTCGAGCCGACACGCATCTACGTCAAGTCGATCCTCAAGGCGATCCGCGGCACGCATGGCATCAAGGCGCTGGCCCACATCACCGGCGGCGGCTTTCCTGAAAACATCCCGCGCGTCCTGCCGAAGGATTTTTCGGCCGAGCTCGACCTCGACGCCATCGAGGTGCCACCGGTATTCTCATGGCTGGCGAAAACCGGTGGCGTGGCGCCCGAAGAGATGATGCGCACCTTCAACTGCGGCGTCGGCATGATCCTCGCCGTCGCCTCAGGCCAGGCCGCACAGGTCGCTGCCGTGCTGCAGGAGGCCGGCGAGACTGTGGCGCCGATCGGCCGCATCGTGCCGCGCCGCAACGCCGGCGTCATCTATCGGGGCTCGATCGGCCTATGAGCACGCGCAAACGCACCGTGGTGCTGATTTCGGGACGCGGCTCCAACATGACGGCGCTGATCGCCGCGGCCAGCAACCCGGACTATCCGGCCGAGATCGTCGGCGTCATTTCCGACCGGGCCAATGCCGCCGGTCTAGGCATCGCCGCGGCGCGCGGCATCCCTACCAAGGTGATTTCGCGGGCCGACCATACCAGCAAGGAAGCGCATGACGGAGCGATCGACGCGGCACTTGTCTCGTTCGGCGCCGAGATCGTGACGCTGGCCGGTTACATGCGCATCCTCGGCGCGCGCTTCGTCGAGAAGTGGCTGGGACGGATGATCAACATCCACCCTGCCCTGTTGCCTGCTTTCAAGGGGCTGGATACGCATGCGCGAGCTATCCGCGCGGGCATTCGCATCCATGGTTGCACGGTGCATTTCGTCACGCTCGATATGGATGACGGCCCGATCATCGCCCAGGCTGCCGTGCCGGTGATGGTCGGCGACAATGAGGATACGCTTGCCGCCCGCGTGCTGAAGGCCGAGCACCGGCTTTATCCGCTGGCGCTCGGGCTGGTCGCCGAAGGCAAGGCGCGGATGGAAGGCGGCCGTACCGTGCTTGCCCATTTCGCCGACGATGCCGACAACAGCACCTCGGTGGTGATGGCGCCCGATCCGCTGCGCGAGGAGACCGATCTCGAGCATCTGGCGCGCATCACGCCATGAGAGCCATCCTTGAAGGTGGTGGCAAATATTGCTACCATCTTCACAAGGAGACAGTTTGATGGCGCCAGTCGAAAAAGTCAGCGTGGCGCTTTCCCCCGAACTGCTGGACATGGTCAAGGGCGCAGTGGCCAGCGGGCAATACGGTTCGGCAAGCGAAGTAATCCGCGAAGCGCTCCGCGAATGGCGCCTTCGCCAGCCCTTGCGCGAGGCGGAAGCGGAGCGGCTGCGGAAAGCCTGGACGGAAGGGCTGGAGAGCGGCCCGTTCGCGCCTTTCGACATCGAGGACATCAAGCTGAAGGCGCACAGCCGGTTCAGCGACGCTGCCAAAAAAACACAGCGGAATGGCTGACATCCTCATTGTCCGCAGCCCGGCCGCCGAAAACGATCTGATCGAAATCTGGTTTGGCATTGCGACGGACATCCCGCTTGCCGCGGATCGCTTTCTGGACGCCATAGCGGCGCGCATCTTGCAATTGGCCAGCTTCCCTGAGTCCGGCCCCAAGAGACCGGACATCGGCGCCGAGGTGAGAGCGCTGACGATCGGCAATTATCTCGTGCTTTATCGCTTGGCAGAACAACGCGTCGAGGTCGTTCGCGTCGTGCATGGCGCGCGCGACGTCTCGGCGCTATTTTGAAAGATCATGGCAACTGCAATTGGCAGCAGCTGGCGGACATCACGCCCTGAGCAGAGGCTGGCATGGCGACAATGAAACAACTCCTTCTTCTGCGTCATGCCAAGTCGAGTTGGGACGATCCTGACCTCATCGACTTCGACCGGCCGCTTTCCGGGCGCGGGCTGAAGGCGGCCCCGCTGATCGGGCGCGAACTGGCCAGGCAGGGCTGGCTGCCCGATGTGGCGCTGGTATCTCCAGCGCTGCGCAGCCGCGACACATGGCGGCTGGTCTCGGCGGAATTGCCGGCGAAAACGCCGGCCAAATTTGTTCAGGCGCTCTACGAGGCCAGTGCGGCAGACGTTCTCGCCAAGGTACGGCAGGCAAATGCTGTAACAAGCACCCTTCTGGTGATTGGCCACAATCCCGGTCTGGAGGAATTCGCGCGCCGGCTTGCCGGCGCCGGATCGGATGCCGCGGCACTCAAAAGGCTTGAAGAAAAATTTCCGACGGCGGCGCTTGCCCGCTTCGTTTTTGACGGCGACTGGGCACGGCTGGCCCTCGACGAGGCGCGGCTGACACACTGCGTTTGGCCGAAGGATCTGCGCTAAACGGGCGGTGCTGCCGGCTATGACTTAATATGCAAAAGCAAGAGCGGCGGGCCAAACCCGCCGCTCTTTGAGTTCCGGAGCTTGAGGACTTAGCGGCGGCCCCAGTTGCCCCGGCCAGATTGAGGCGCGACGGACTGATCCGAGCCGGACTGGCGCGTCGCATCGGTGTTGACGGCATTATGCTCGGTCGGGAGCAGCTTGCGGATCGAACCCGTGAGCGTGTTGTCGACATTTCCAACAGGCTCATTGCCAACCGGCGCAGCCGGCTGGTTGACGCCGTCCGAACCATAGTGGTCGCTGCCGGCAAAGGCGCTGCCTGTAGCAATGAGGACGGCAGCGGCGGTAAGAGCAATCTTGGTCATTTTTTCAGGTACTCCAGTATTTCCATGTTTTCAGTGTTGTTGTCCGTCTAGTGGCGTGCCTTGGGAGGATTTCGCGTCGTTCGGACCATCCCGAAGTGGGTTGGCCATGCGGCGGTTTCCAATCACAAAGATTTTCCGGCTACGCCTGAATCGGGTGCTTGAAATCTGCCAAAAGGCTTCCTTCGCCACAATCTTTTGCATTCTTTTCAATTTGTTATGCGAATTTGCCTGCCGCGAGGCGCAGGCATTTGCTGAGCCGACGTTCACCCGGTCCTGCACGATGCGTCAACAGAAACGAACCGATCGGTTCGATTCCTCCACTGATGCGCAAATGAAATTTCGCAGAGCTACCGGCTTTGCGTTGCCGCCTTAGACGTGCACGTCACCAAAGGAGAGTTCGCCATCGTCGCCAGCAGCCAGGAAGGCAGTGACTAGCAGGCCGGCATAGAGGGCGGCGACCAGCACGACGATGACCAGGCCGGGAATGGGCCCCAGGGCAGCGCCGGTGACGGCCTCGCACACCGAACCGACGAAGCCGATGCGGACACCCTCGGTTAGAAGACTGGGTGTCGACAGTTTGAGGATCCAGGCCATCAGCAGGATCAGCAGCATGTGGATGTAGTTTCGACGCAGACGACGCGCCAACGCCGCTCGTTGCGAAATGAGGAATTTTGGAGCGCGCAGGCTTTCGCCGACGATCAATAGCCAATCGGACGCAAAGTCCGGCTGCGGCGAGAATATCTGCGCGAAATAGTGCCGTTCGAACTGGCGCACGCGGGCCCGGTAAACGTCGAAGAAGCGATATCGCCGCGCTTCTATCCACAGCAGCAACAGGACAAGCAGCATGGCAAAAAGCAGCACGCCGTGATGCGCGCTAGCCGTCGAAAGCGAGACGGACAGCATCGCCGCGACGACCGTTATCGCCCAATTGCTCGTCCGGTCCAGGCGGTCGCGCCACCCCGTCATGCGTAGAATTTCGGCGCGATGAAAGTGTGACATCGTGGTTACGAGTTCGCCGGGCGAAAGCGTTCTTCCAATGGGGTCCGGCGCTGCCGACACATCTGCCATCTCCATGCCTCCGACCGCCACGCAAAAACGGCTGGAGGGATATATCGTTCCGACGCTTCAATTGGCCGAGCGCAGCCAGACCTTGTTGTCGTGAAAAGCCGCACCGCCATAGGGCGCTGGCGCGTCGGCGCCGGTTAGCACGTTGATGCCCTCGCCCCGCTCATGGGCGCTGTTCGGCCATATGCCCTCGGCCACTACGACGCCGCGCTTGAGGCCATCGAACAATCTTGCGTGCAGCACGACTTCGCCGCGCGCATTGCCGATCTCGACGCGATCGCCGTTGGCCAGCCCATAAGCTGCCGCATCGTCCGGATGCAAAAGCAGTTCCGGCCGGCCCTCCTTGGCCTTCGACACCGGCGTCTCCGAAAACGTCGAGTTGAGGAAATTGCGCGCCGGCGAGGTGGTCAGCCGGAACGGATGCGCCGCATCCGCCACCTCGATCAGGTCGATATGGTCGGGAAATTCCGGCAGGCTTGCCACCGGCCCGAACAGGCCCATGCTTTTCGGCGGCCGGTTGGGCGCCGCCTGACCGGTCCAGTCGGCGCGGAAGCGGAATTTTCCGTCCGCGTGGCCGAAGCCGTTGATGAAATGCGCCGCCTCGAAATCCGGCTGCAAATCGACCCATTTTTCGTCCCTGAGGCTCGAAAAACTGCCCAGGCCCCGCTTGCCCAGGATGATGTCGATATGCTGTTGCTCGGTCATGCCGAAGCCAGGCTTTTCGCCAACGCCCAGCCTTTTACCGAGCTCCTCGATGACGAAATGGTTGGTGCGCGGCCCTTCCGGCGGGTCGATCAGCTTCGGACCGAGCGTGATATGCTGGTTACCGCCGCCCTTGTAGACGTCATCATGCTCGAGGAACATCGTCGCCGGCAGCACGACATCGGCAAGTTTTGCGGTGTCAGTCATGAATTGCTCGTGCACGCAGGAAAATAGGTCGTCGCGCAGAAAACCCTGCTTCACCAGCCGCTGCTCCGGCGCGACATTGACCGGATTGGTGTTCTGGATCAGCAGCGCCGTCACCGGCGGGCCGCCATAGAGCGCATCCTCAGCGCCGGTCAGCACGGGGCCGATGCGCGAATGGTCGAGATGGCGGATCGCGGGATCGCGCATCCGCGTGCCTTCCAGCAGTTCCTGGTTCAGCTTGAAGATGCCCGAATTGGAATGGAACGCGCCGCCGCCCTCATACTGCCAGCAGCCGGTGACCGCGGCGATCGAGGCCGCGGCATGCATGTTGACCGAGCCGTTGCGCTGGCGCGAGAAGCCGTAGCCGAGGCGGAAATAGGTTTTCTTCGTCGTGCCGACGAGATGGGCGAATGCCTCGATCTCGTCGACGGAAAGCCCGGTGATACCAGCCGCCCATTGCGGCGTCCTCGTCTGAAGATGCGCTTCCAGACCGTGCGGGTCGTCGGTGTATTTTTCCAAATAGGCGCGGTCGGCCATGCCGTCACGAAACAGCACATGCATCACTGCGCAGGCCAGTGCGCCGTCGGTGCCGGGCTTCAGCACCAGGCCGAGATCGGCCTGTTTCATCGTCGCGTTCTCGTAGACGTCGATGACGACGATTTTCGCGCCGCGTTCCTTGCGCGCCTTGATCGCGTGGGTCATGACGTTGACCTGGGTGACCACTGCATTGGTGCCCCAGATCACCACGCAGTCGGACTTGGCCATCTCGCGCGGGTCGGGACCGCGCAACGCGCCGGCGCCCATCATCCAGCCGGTCCAGGCCAGGTTGGTGCAGATCGAACCGAAGAAGCCGGAATATTTCTTGGCGTGCCTGAGCCGCTCGATGCCGTCGCGCTGCACCAACCCCATCGTGCCGGCATAGTAATAGGGCCAGACCGTCTCCGAGCCGTATTTTGCCTCGGCCGCGATGAACTTTTCGGCGACGAGGTCGAGTGCCGCCTCCCAGCTCGCTTCCTTCCAAAGGCCCTCACCCTTGGCGCCGGCGCGGATCAGCGGCTTCAGCAGGCGGTCGGGGTGATGGACGCGGTCGGCATAGCGGGCGACCTTGGCGCAGATGACGCCTGATGTGTAGCTGTTGGCCTTGGCGCCATGGACGCGACCAATGCGCCTGCTGTCGAGCAGCTCGACCTCGAGCGCGCAGGTCGACGGGCAATCATGCGGACAGGCCGAATGGCCGATTCTGAGCTTGGCGTGTTGATTCATAGGGCCAAACTAGCCGTATATGGCAGCGGCGTGTAGGGCCAGATGGCGCTACTCCGCCGTGCCTTCCTCGTATTCCGCCGACATCGACAGCCATTTTTCTTCGTGGGCGGCCAACGTCTGGGCAAGCTGCGAGCGCTCCTTGGCCAGCTGTGTCGCCGTCGACGGGTCTTTTTCATAGACCGCCGGATTGGCGAGCTCGTCCTCGATCAAGTCGATGCGCTTGCGGATGCGGTCCATCAGCGCTTCTGTGGCGCGGATCTCCTTGGCCAGCGGCTCGAAGGCCGCGCGGCGTGCCGCCGCGTCGCGGCGACGGTCGGCCTTCGAGGCTTTTTCGGCCTCGCGCTTGCCGCGGCGGTCGCCGGACACGCCGGTGACCAGCGTCTTGTAGTCCTCGAGATCGCCGTCATAGGGATTGACCGCGCCGTCCTTGACCAGCCACAGCCGGTCGGCCGTCGCCTCGAGCAGATGGCGGTCGTGCGAAATCAGGATGACGGCGCCGGGAAATTCGTTCAGCGCATGGATCAGCGATTCACGGCTGTCGATATCAAGATGGTTGGTCGGTTCGTCGAGGATGAACAGGTTTGGTCCTTCGAAGGCCGACAAGCCCATCAAGAGCCGCGCCTTCTCGCCGCCGGACAGGTCCTTGGCGGCGGTGTTCATCTTCTCGGTGGTCAGGCCGAACTGGGCGACACGGCCGCGCACCTTCGATTCCGGTGCTTCCGGCATCAGCCGGCGGACATGCTCATAGGCGTTTTCGTTCGGTCGGAGGT
>NZ_RZTI01000177.1:8138-9887 GCF_003997275.1 Mesorhizobium sp. M6A.T.Ce.TU.002.03.1.1 | reverse complement strand
CGACGATCGGTGCCGCCTTGGTGGCCATGGCGGTGCTGCTGGTCGGCTTCACCGCTCTCGCCGCCGAATTGCCTATTCTGACCGGTCGGGTCGTCGACAATGCCGGCATCATCGATGCCGCGACCAAGGCGGCGCTGACCCAGAAGCTTGCGGATTTCGAGGCCAAGGGCTCTGACCAGATCGTCGTCGCGACAATCAATAGTCTCGACGGCGAGGAGATCGAGCCCTACGCCAACCGGCTGTTTCGCGCCTGGAAACTCGGCCAGGCCGGCGAGGACAATGGCGTGCTTTTGCTGGTCGCCCAGAACGACCGCAAGATGCGCATCGAGGTCGGCTACGGGCTGGAAGGCACGCTGACCGACCTGCACACCAAGCTGATCATCGAAAACGACATGGTGCCGGCCTTCCGCGCCGGCGACTTCTCCGGCGGCATCAGTAAGGCCGTCGACGACATGGTCATGGTGCTGGAAGGCAATCCCGAAGAGCTGGAATCGCGCGGGATCCGCAATCCGGCCGACAACAGTTCCGTCGATCCCATCGTGGCGCTGTTCATCATCGTGTGGGCGACGCTGTTCTTAGGCGGCCTGGCGATGGCGGTCCTGCCGCCGATCTTCGGCACCAAGTTGTTGCCGGGCGTGTATAAATGGCTGGGCATGACGTTTCGCTATGGCCAAAGGTCAGGCTATGCGCGCACGGGCGGCGGCGTCTGGACAACGAGTACTTCGTCCGGCGGCGGCTGGTCATCGGGAAGTTCCGGTAGTGGCTGGTCGTCGGGTGGCGGCGGCTTTTCGGGCGGCGGCGGCTCGTCCGGTGGTGGCGGTTCTTCAGGAAGCTGGTGAGACACAACATGGCAACAAGACCGATCAGCCCCGAGGATCATGACCGCATCGCCAAAGCGATCCGCGCCGCCGAGACAAAGACCGACGGCGAAATCTACTGCGTCGTGGCCTATGCCAGCGACAGCTATTTCTTTCCGGCCGCGTTCATGGCGACGCTGGCCATGCTCGTCGTCAGCCTCGCCGTCAGTTACGGGCTGGAAGCGTGGTGGCTGTCGATCCGCTTGCCGCATTTCGTCATCGCACAGCTTCTGGCGCTGGCCTCGGTGCTTGGCCTGTTGTGGGCGCTGCCCGGCTTGCGCATCCATCTGGTGCCGAGGCGGCTGCGCTACCAGGCCGCGCACGCCAATGCGATAAAGCAGTTCCTCGCCCGCAACGTCCATCGCACCACGGCGCGCACCGGCGTGCTGGTCTTCGTTTCCATTGCCGAGCGCTACGCCGAGGTGGTCGCCGACAGCGGCATCGACAGCCGTGTCGGCCAAGATGTCTGGGACAGCGTCGTCCGCGACCTTACCGCGCATGCCGGCGACGATCGTCTCGCCGACGGCTTCATCAAGGCAATCGAAGCGACGGGCGCGGTGCTGGCCGAGCATTTCCCGGTTTCTAACGGCGACAGCAACGAGTTGGACGATCATCTGGTCGAAATCTGAACCGTTACGAACGCGCCTGCCAGCTGTCGATCGCCTGTGCGAAAGCGTGGGAGCCGGTTGACCGGACTCTTGCAATCGGGCGATGCGGGTTTATGGTTAACCAATCATGAACACGCTGAGCATCGACATCAGGAAAGCCGAGCCGCGCGACGCAAGCGCGATCGCCGACGTGCACCTGCTGGCCTGGCGCGGCGCCTATGCCGGCATCATCCCGCATCGCACGCTGACATCGATGATCAACCGCCGCGGCGCCGAGTGTTGGG
>NZ_RZTI01000177.1:0-8128 GCF_003997275.1 Mesorhizobium sp. M6A.T.Ce.TU.002.03.1.1 | reverse complement strand
GGTCGTCGAGATCGGCGGCAAGATCGCCGGCTATGCCACCATCGGCAAGAACCGCGCCCGCGAGCTCAAGCAGCAGGGCGAGATCTACGAACTTTACGTGCGCCCGGAATATCAGGGCATCGGGCTCGGCAGCCGCCTTTTCTCAGCCGCACGGGCGCGACTGGCTGACCACGGGCTGAAAGGCATGGTGGTGTGGGCGCTGGAGGACAATCAGAACGCGCTCACCTTCTATGCCGGCGCCGGCGGCCGCGACGTCGCCGAGGGTGTCGAGGTCTTCGAGCAGAAGGCGCTGAAGAAGGTCGCCTTCGTCTGGGAATGACGGCTCGACACTCCTCTCGCTAACACCCTCAGCTGTTTTCAGTACCATTCGCCGCATTGCACCATGCGCCCCCGCCCGCTATCGGTTTCCAATCGAAAGAGGGACAAAAGCCATGCGTATCGAAGCCATAGCCATCGGAAAGAACCCGCCGGAGGACGTCAACGTCATCATCGAGGTGCCGATCGGCGGCGAGCCGATCAAGTACGAGATGGACAAGGAGGCCGGCACGCTGTTCGTCGACCGCTTCCTGCATACCTCGATGCGCTATCCCGGCAACTACGGCTTCGTGCCGCACACGCTGTCGGGTGACGGCGACCCGATCGACGTGCTGGTCTGCAACACGCGCGCGCTGGTGCCAGGCTGCGTCATCAATGTGCGGCCGATCGGCGTGCTGGTGATGGAGGACAATTCCGGCCAGGACGAGAAGGTCATCGCGGTGCCTTCGCCCAAGCTGACGCTACGCTATCAGAACGTCACCGAATACACGCAGCTGCCGGACATCACGCGTGACCAGGTGCAGCATTTCTTCGAGCACTACAAGGATCTCGAACCCGGCAAATGGGTCAAGATCGAGGGCTGGCACGATGCCGCCTACGCCAAGAAGATGATCGTCGAGGCGATCGAGCGGGCGAAGAAAAGCAAGTAGGCCACCGGCGTACCCGTCGGAACTAGGCTTCTTTTAGTTCGAGCATGATTTTCGGGGTCATGCTCAATTGTCGACGCGGCCGAAAGCGGGCACGTCGCCGATCATCGCGCGCTTGTCCTTGCCGCAGGCAAAGCTGCGTGCCTTCTCGTCAGCGAGCTTGCGCGCCTCATCGTTGGCTGCGGGATTGCCGGTGGCCAGCACCAGTCCGACGGTGCAGCCCTCATACTTCTCCGGCTGGGCGACCTTGGCGACGATCAGCACGTCGGTCGGTTTGTTCTCCCCCTCGGGATCGCTGATCGAGCGACGGTGGATGACCGCGAAGGGAATGGCGAGGTCGCCGTTCGTCTCGATGCGCCACTCGAGCTTTGGTCCAGCCGAATTAAGCCCGACAAAACTTTCCCAGACCGTGGTCATGTCGCTGGGCGGAAAACCATAGAACAGCGATTCCCGGGCGTCGTCGTAAGAGATCAGCACTGGGTACCCGCGATAGCCCGAACAGACGAGACTGGCCCAGTCGCCATCGCCTTCCTCGGCCTGCGCATAAGTCACGCAGTCCTTCTTCGAGTCGAGATCGGTGTAGGCACTGGAAATGTCGCCGGCCTGGGCGGTCTGGCAGAGGCCGGCGAGGGCTAGCGAAATCATCAAAAGGGCTCGCATCGCAGGCAACTCCGTTTCGGGCTGCCGTAGCGTATCGTCAAACGCTATTTCTGCAAGCTCGCTTCGATCAGCAGGTCGGCGTTCCGGGCCACCGATTTTGCCGGTCCGCCGGCACCGAACAGCTGGCCGCTGATATAGGCGCCCTCGATCAGGAGCAGCAGCCCGTCGCCCAGCGTGTCGGCGTCGCCGGCACCCATTGCCGCCGCCATGGCGCGCAGGCGTCGTCGCAGTTCCTGCTTGTTGGCCTCGCTCACCACGCGGGCCGGATGGCCGTGCTCGGGATACTCGACCGCCGCATTGGTCATGCCGCAGCCGCGATAGTCTGGTCTTTGCGTGCGCTTGCCGATGCGGGTCAGGAATGCGGCGATCTGCGCGCGCGGATCGCCGGGATGGGCAGCCACTGCCTCGTCGAAGCGGGCCCAGAACTCGAGGTCGTATTGCCGCAGATAGGACGCGGCCAATTCGTCCTTGGAGGGAAAGCTGCGATAGAGGCTGGGCTTGGTGACGCCGGCACGCCGCACGATCTCGTCGACGCCGATCGCCCTGATGCCTTGCCGGTAGAACAGGTCGCGGGCAACGCGAAGGATTTTTTCGCCGGCGCGGGGCGGTGTCACTTCATCCGCTTTGATCGTTGGTTCAATGCTTTTCATTTTGGATGTGCCGTGGCCTGCTTGACAATGTTACCGGTCGGTACGTATACCTCGGTGTAACTGCAACGTACCGGTCAGTAACATGATAGCTCAATCCCGCCCGTTTGGCCAGCGCTACGCTTTCGTCGTGGTTGCCGTCATTTTCCTTTGCCTGCTGATCGCGGCGGGCCTGCGGTCGGCGCCGGCCGTCATGATGCTGCCGCTGGAGGAGAGTTTCGGCTGGCGGCGCGATGTCGTCTCGCTCGCCGCGGCCATCGGCATCTTCCTCTACGGCCTAACCGGGCCGTTTGCCGCGGCACTGATGGAACGGGTCGGGCTGCGCCGCACGCTGCTGGCATCGCTGGTGGTGATGTCGGGCTCGACGGCGCTCAGCCTGTTGATGACCGAGCCGTGGCACCTGCTTCTCACCTGGGGCGTATTCTCCGGCGTCGGTTCGGGCGCGGTCGCCACGGTGCTTGGCGCCACCATCGTCAACCGCTGGTTCAAAACCAATCGCGGCCTGGTGATGGGACTGATGTCGGCCTCCGCCGCCACCGGCCTGCTGGTGTTCCTGCCACTGCTCGCAGCGCTCGCCCAGTCGGGCGGCTGGAAGCCGGTCGCCATCGCCATTGCGGTGGCCACCGCTTGCCTGGTGCCGCTGGTCTGGCTGCTGGTGCCGGAGCGTCCAGCTTCGATCGGCATGGTGCGCTACGGTGCTGACGCCGACGACGTGCCGCCGGTTCCGCCGGCCTCGCAGGGCAATTTTCTCACCCACACGCTCAGCACGCTGCGCCGTGCCGCCGGCACCCGCGTGTTCTGGTATCTGTTCGCCACCTTCTTCATCTGCGGCTTCACCACCAATGGCCTGGTCGGCACGCACCTGATCGCGTTTTGCGGCGACATGGGCATCGGCCAAGTGCAAGCTGCCGGCCTGCTGTCGCTGATGGGCATCTTCGACCTGATCGGCACGACGCTGTCGGGCTGGCTCACCGACCGCTTCGACCCGCGCAAGCTGCTCGGCGTCTATTATGGCATTCGCGGCCTGTCGCTGATCTATCTGCCTTATTCCGGCTTCTCGTCGACCAGCCTGATCATCTTCGCCGTGCTCTACGGATTGGACTGGATCGCAACCGTGCCGCCGACGCTCAGGCTGTCAAACGAGGCGTTCGGTGATCGTAGTGGACCGATCGTCTTTGGTTGGATCGTCGCCGGCCATCAGGTGGGTGCGGCGACCGCCGCCTTCTTCGGCGGCACGATGCGCGAATTGCAGGGCAATTACGAGCTCGCCTTCCTCATCGCCGGCATGACGGCAATAGCCGCAGCCTGCATCTCGCTGTTGATCAACACCAGCCGTCCGGCCTTCAACCCGGAACCGCAGGCGGCTTGAGCTGCGACGGCCGAGCGCTAATCTCCCCCCTTGAGGGGGAGATGGCCGCGACGCGGCCAGAGGGGGTCGGTCCGACCGGGCTCGGCCCCTTATCGCAGACGCAGGAGGTTGGCGCTTCACGCGAGACGACCCCCTCTGTCGCCTTCGGCGACATCTCCCCCTCAAGGGGGGAGATCACCTGTCCATTGTTATCAAACCTTCATGGTTTCGAGATGTGCCTGAAACATTGACGCTGGACCTTGGCGGCGACGTTCAACGCCATCCAGGAGACAGCCATGAACAAAATTTCGATGACGCGGCGCGCTTTCGTCACGTCGGCGAGCGCCGTTGGCCTCATCGGCGCCTCGGGCCTCGCGCTGCCCTACTATTCCCGCGCCAATCAGCGGCCGGCCTTCACCCATGGTGTCCAGTCAGGCGACGTCGACGCCACCAGTGGCATGGTCTGGACGCGCACCGATCGCCCGTCGCGCGTCGTGTTTGAAGTCTCCTCGACGGAGAATTTCGCCAACGCCGTCCGCCTTGCGCCGCTCGATACGTCGCCGGCCAGCGATTACACGGTAAAACGGCTGCTCACCGACCTCGCCTCGGATCAGGATATATTCTACCGCATGACAGCGGCCGATCTCGCCGACATCAACGCCGTCTCCGAGCCGATCGTCGGCCGCTTCCGCACGGCGCCGGCCTCGAAGCGTGACATCCGGTTCGCCTGGTCGGGCGATACCGCCGGCCAGGGTTGGGGCATCGACGACACCGGCATGAAGACCTATGCCACGATCGGCAAGCACACGCCCGACTTCTTCCTGCATTCCGGCGACACCATCTACGCCGACGGCGCGATGAAGGACGAGGTCGACATTCCCGGTGGCGGCAAGTGGAAGAACACCGTCCTCATCGACGAAAAGCGCAAGGTTGCCGAGACGCTGGACGAGTACCGGGGCCAGTGGAAATACAATTTGATGGACGGACATGTGCTGGGGCTCAACGCCATCTGCCCGACCTTCTACCAGTGGGACGACCACGAGGTGGTGAACAACTGGTCGGATTCGAAGGACCTGAGCGCCGACGACCGCTACTCGGAAAAAAACATCCATGTGCTGGCGGCACGCGCGGCACGCGCCTTCCACGAGATGACGACGATCCGCTACGAGCCGTCGGAACCGGGCCGCGTCTATCGCAAGATCGCCTACGGGCCGCTGCTCGACGTGTTCTTCCTCGACATGCGTTCCTATCGCGGCGCCAATGGCCTTGGCATGCAGGATACGATGACCCCGCAATCGCGCATTCTCGGCGAACAGCAGACCAAATGGCTGAAGCGCGAACTGGCAAACTCCAACGCGACCTGGAAAATCATCGCCGCCGACATGCCGCTCGGTCTCGTCGTCTGGAACGACGCCACCAAGAAGGCCGGCGCCGAGGCCGTCAGCAATGGCGACAATGGCCCGGCCAAGGGCCGCGAGCTGGAAATTGCCGACCTCCTTCGCTACATAAAGAACGCTGGTATCAGCAACACCGTCTGGCTGACCGCCGACGTGCACTACACGGCGGCCCACTACTACAATCCAGACAAGGCGCAGTTCCAGGACTTCAATCCGTTCTGGGAGTTCGTCTCGGGTCCGCTCCATGCCGGCACGTATGGACCCAATGATTTCGACATGACCTTCGGCCCGGAGCTGAAATTCATCAAGGCGCCAACTGCCGAGCAGGGGCAGAACCTGCCACCGTCGGCCGGCCTGCAGTTCTTCGGCCTCGTCGATATCGACGGCGCCACTGAACAGATGACTGTGCGGCTTATGGACCGCGACGACAATGAACTCTACAAGGTCGCGCTCGATCCGGTGCGATCGGCGTGAGCCAAACCATGATCCCGAAAAGTGGGAACCGGTTTTCGGAGAAGATCATGGTCAAACAAGAAGATAGAGCCCCATCCCGATTCTGTCGGGATGGATCAGGCTCTAGTCCGGATAGCAGACGGTTGGAATCTTAGGCCAGACCGCGCTGTCGCAGCCGGCATTTTCCTGCCTCTGCTTGAAGGCGGCGCTAACCGGCCCGGTCACTACCGGGTCGACGCCATCGGGCGCATCGGCAAACAACTGCTCCGCCGAACGCGTATCGGACGGCAGGGCAGGCGGCGTCTCCTTCAGCGTCGCGGCCGACTGCGCCGCGCCTGCCGCAAGCAGAACGGCGAGGGCTGCCCATGCAAGGATTGGCCGGTATCTGATGCCCGTATTGGTCATGAAATTTGAACTGTCCCGACCCTGAAAGGTTCCGCTTTGGTTAATAATTTCATTTCACACCAAGACGCTTAAGATTTGGTGACCATGTATTTGGTGGCACGCCTCCTCTTTCGCAATTGCGAAAAACCCTGTATGAGCCGCCCAACCGAAAGAGGCAGCGCCTTTTGGCCTGCTGCCTGCAACGCTCCCGAGACCACAACATGAAAATTCGTAATATCGCGATCATCGCGCACGTCGACCATGGAAAAACCACCCTCGTCGACCAGCTCCTGAAGCAGTCCGGCTCGTTCCGCGACAACCAGCGCGTCGCCGAACGCGCCATGGATTCGAACGATCTCGAAAAAGAACGCGGCATCACCATCCTGGCCAAGGCGACGTCGGTCGACTGGAAGGATACCCGCATCAACATCGTCGACACCCCCGGCCACGCCGATTTCGGCGGCGAGGTGGAGCGCATCCTGTCGATGGTGGATTCGGCCATCGTGCTGGTCGACGCCGCCGAAGGGCCGATGCCACAGACCAAATTCGTCGTCGGCAAGGCGCTCAAGGTCGGGTTGAAGCCGATCGTCGTCATCAACAAGATCGACCGGCCGGACGCCCGCCATGTCGAGGTGGTCAACGAAGTGTTCGACCTGTTTGCAGCGCTCGACGCGACCGACGAGCAACTCGACTTCCCGATCCTTTACGGTTCAGGCCGCGACGGCTGGGTCTCGGAAAACCCCGAAGGGCCGAAGGACCAGGGCCTCTCGCCGCTGTTCGACCTCGTCATCAAGCACGTGCCGGCGCCGACCGTTCATCCCGGCCCGTTCCGGATGATCGGCACCATCCTGGAGGCCAATCCGTTCCTCGGCCGCATCATCACCGGCCGCATCGAATCCGGCACGCTGAAATCCAACCAGGCGGTCAAGGTGCTGCACCATGACGGCACCCAGGTCGAAACCGGCCGCATCTCGAAGATCCTGGCTTTCCGCGGGCTCGAGCGCCAGCCGATCGACGAGGCGCAGGCGGGCGACATCGTCGCCATTGCCGGCCTGTCGAAAGGAACCGTCGCCGACACGTTCTGCGACCTGTCGGTGACCGAGCCGCTGCATGCGCAGCCGATCGATCCGCCGACCGTGACGATGTCGTTCCTCGTCAACGACAGCCCGTTGGCTGGCACCGAAGGCGACAAGGTGACCAGCCGCGTCATCCGCGACCGCCTGCTGCGCGAGGCCGAAGGCAATGTCGCGCTGAAGATCGAGGAATCGCCTGATAAGGATTCGTTCTTCGTCTCCGGGCGAGGCGAATTGCAGCTTGCCGTGCTGATCGAGACGATGCGCCGCGAAGGTTTTGAGATTGCCGTGTCGCGTCCGCGCGTCGTCATGCAGAAAGGCGACAATGGCGAATTGCTGGAGCCGGTCGAGGAAGTCGTTATCGACGTCGACGAGGAGCACGCCGGTGTCGTCGTGCAGAAGATGTCGGAGCGCAAGGCCGAGATGGTCGAGCTGCGCCCGTCAGGCGGCAACCGCCAGCGCATCGTCTTCCACGCGCCGACGCGCGGCCTGATCGGCTACCAGTCGGAGCTGTTGACCGACACGCGCGGCACCGCTGTCATGAACCGGCTGTTCCATGCCTACGAGCCCTACAAGGGCGAGCTGCCGGGCCGCACCAACGGCGTGCTGATCTCCAATGAACAGGGTGAATCGGTCGCCTATGCCATGTGGAACCTGGAAGACCGCGGCCCGATGGTCATCGATCCGGGCGTCAAAGTCTATCAGGGCATGATCATCGGCATCCATTCACGCGACAACGACCTCGAAGTGAACGTGCTGAAGGGCAAGAAGCTGACCAACATCCGCGCCGCCGGCAAGGACGAAGCCGTGAAACTGACGCCGCCGATCCGCATGACGCTGGAACGCGCGCTGGCCTGGATCCAGGACGACGAGCTGGTCGAGGTGACGCCGAAGACCATCCGCCTGCGCAAGCTCTATCTCGACCCGAACGAGCGCAAGCGTTTTGAGAAGTCGGCGAAAGTGGTCGGCGCGGCGTAAGCTTTTTTCTCCGGAAACAATTATCGAGGGAGGGAGTGTTGCTCCCTCCCTTTTTTACCCGCCGGCGGCCGAGATGATGGCGTCGCGGTCGGTTTCGCCGGCCAGATCGATGCGGATCGCCGTTCCCGCGCGTGCCGGCTTGCGTAAGGCTTTGGCCCCGTCCGGACCAACGACCAGCAATCGCTTCTCGTCCCAGGCCTGAAGCCGCGATCGCGAGATGCCGAGT
>NZ_RZTI01000176.1:0-9977 GCF_003997275.1 Mesorhizobium sp. M6A.T.Ce.TU.002.03.1.1 | reverse complement strand
CGCGGGTCCAGATAGCCTTCGAATGCGGATTCTGCAAAAGGACCTGCCAGACACGCAACTATCTCTTGGATCGCTTCATCGCGTTGGAAATGTCGATCCATATCGTTCTCGAAAATCGGCTTTCGCTTCGAGGTGAATCCTTGCGCTGAATAAAAACCCGCGCCTTCGACAACACCACCGCACTCTCCGTCACCGGCGTCGGGGTAAATACTAACACTTGAGAAAGCAGGGAGTTCACGGTCGTCGTCGAACACCTGACGGTGCAAAACGATGGCGGCCACCGCGTGCCCGGCTTCGTGATGCGCCACAAGCGGCAGATATTGGGAGGCTACATTCATGCGGTGCGGCTCTCAGGTCTAGTTTGCTTTTGCGCATAGGACCGCAATTGTCGTGCCAACTGGGAAAATCATTTCGGGCAATGCGATCGCTCCGATAGCGTTGTGTCTCCTGTCTGACATTGTTGGGAAGTCGACACGCGCCCGTCGCAATGCGGTCGACCTTCCGCGCGAGTTGGGTGACCCGTGAAGGCGGCCGACCAGGACGATGTTGCGCTGATCGGCGACGAAGGCGCCGCCGGGCGAGATCGCGCATCAGGGGGTGACCGGCGTGTCGGCGAAGTCGAAGTCGTCGATGTCCTTGGCCAGCGGCAACTTGGCGACAGCGAACTGGTATTTGATGGAGCGGGCCTGCTTCTCCGATATCTCGGCCTGCAAGAGATCACCGACAATCCTGGGCGGCTCGTGCCGTCGCTTGATGGCGACGCGCCCATGATCTCGTCATAGGCTCTGCGCATTCCGTACAGCTTCAGCGCTCCCATCAGTTCCAGTACCTCGGTGCGTTCCATGGCTGTTTGTCCTCCTGAGACTGTCATAGCGGGCGCAGTCGGCGACCGCTCGTGAGCTAGCTCCAGCGCCTGGGGAATGGAAAGGATCGTGCCCGGCGCCGGATCGCGGCTGCGGGCCAGGATGTTGAGGATCACCGGCGCCGACGATGCACCGTGCTCGATGGCTTCCTGACAGGCGGCCTCGACCGCGCTCAATCCGTCGGTCAGCACCCAGGTGAGGATCAACACCATCTGCCGGTCGACGTCATCAACCGCCTTGAGCTGCGCCGCACCTTCTCCATTGCCGACCGCAGGACCCAGCCAAGGAACGGCGCGCGCCGTGTGCCAGGGATCGTAGACGACCTCGTTGCGGCCAAAGGAGCGAACGTGTTCTCCCACGACCACGCCATCCTCTGGCGGATGCGATCCGATCGACATAAGCATGGATCTCGACGGGCCGACCGACGGCACTCGACAGCACCGAGTATTTGTTGTTGTCGAAGCGCACCGTGCAGGTCTTCGACACCGACGGGGGAATGCAATGGAAGCCGTCGAAGCGACCGGCAGCCGCTGCCGCTGCGGCTTGGCCGCATTCGCCGACAGAAGCCGGTCCAGCGTCTCACGCCGAGCTCCCATGCGGGGATAGGGCTGGTGCTTGCGCTCGTAGCGGAACTGCGTCTCCTCAGAACGCAGGACCTTGCGCACCACCTTGCGCGAGATCTTCAGCTCACGGCAGATCGCTTTGATCGACTTCCGCTGGACCAGCGACAGCCGACGTATCTTTGCAATCGTCTCCAAAACCAACATCCAAAACACAAACCGGAGGCATCTTGATGACCCCATCGTTAAGGGGTCCCGTTTGGACGAAAATCACCCTTTAAACAGGGTCCCCATTCCACGAAAAATCAATGCACTACCTTCCAAAGCTGCGAGAGATCGCCACCGACCGCTTTGAAGGGGCTTTCGGCGGTCTCGTCAGCGAGGTTGTGGCATGAAGAAACATCAATCCACAGCATTGGGCCGAAGCATGCCACGGGCTCATGCCGCGGGAGAGCGGGAAGATATTCTTGAAAGAAGCGGTCTCCGACATCAATACCGACAGGATGGGCAGCTTTCTCACATCACTTGAGGTCGAGCGTGGCAGTTGCGACCCGCAATGCAAGGCTGGCGGCGATGCATGCCTTTGCGCGGTTCCTGATTTCGGAGCACCCCGAATATATGGATACGCTGCAACTGGTGGTGACACTTCCCTTCAAGAGGGCGCGTGGGTGGCACCTGTCGAACATCTCGATGAGCCCGGAAATCAAGAGCGTCCTGGCGCGTATCGACCGCCGCACGCCTTCTGGACAGCGGGATTACGCTCTGTTTTCGCTGATGTTCAATACGGATGCACGAGTTCTGGGATCCTGAATCTTCGATTGTGACCTTCGTCTGGTATCGCCCTGTCCCGCCGAGCAAAGCAACGACCGCCCCACACTGCTCACCCGGTTCGGTGTTCGATACTTGCTGCGCACACATGGCTGCGGGCGAAGGAACCACCCTGGCTGAAAAAAGCATCCATCATCGCCCTTTGCGGGACACGACGGCATCCACCTCGTCAAGGCGGGTGTTGACATCGCCACCATCAGTCGATGGCCAGGCCACTCGGGCTGAACTAACGATGCGCTACGCCCAGGCCGGTATCGATATGAAGCGGCAAGCGCTCGAACAAGTCGTCCCCGACGTGATGTCATCGGCAAAAGATCAGACGATCATCGCTTTGATGGCTGGATGTTTGGCTGGCTGCACCGCTTGTAGACGCTCAGTTATGTGGAGTTGTATCGCGGGAAGTCGCGCGTCTTGGGCTTTTGCGGTGTCAGCTCCACATCTCTCCGCAGTGCACGTTGTCACTGGTTGAAGAGCCGTTTGTTCAATCTTCGTCCTGGCACGGCAAGGGTTGTCCATATTGTGGGCGTCTTGCGCTTGCCGAGCTTGTCCGAAATCCAGCGCCGGATCAGGCGTGAACACTGTTGCGTAGTTCGTCAGCCAGAGCGCGGAGAACGTCGGCGCTTCCTTCCAGCGCCGTAAAAGCGTAGGGATTGAGGAACTGTCGGCCCCAGAACAGATTGCGATCTATGCCGGATAGCGTAGCTTCCTCGCTGACACGCGGCCAATTCTCCGCAATGCATCGGAGCTGGCCTTCAACAATCGCAAGAGCTTCCGGCGCGCTGAGCAGGAAGTGATGCGCGGCTTCAAGGCAGGACGCTATCCGGCTCATGCGGTTATTGCCGCTGATGAGCATGGCCTGGCTGGCCTCCTGACCACTGCGGGCCTGCGGACAAATATCGTACGCAGGCGTGAGGGTGAGCTTAGCCCCGTCCCAGAATGCCGCATGGTTGCGGGCATGATCGTCGGTGTTGCCGCAAAGTATGTTGAAGACAATGCGGCTGAACAACTCGCGCAGAGTTTCCGACGGCGCGGTGAATCGGTGGCGAATGATCTCCGCCAAATCCTGGTAGCTGGCGTAACGCGCCATCATCTCATCGAGCGCGAGCATCGTCAGCGCTGAGACCATGGATTTGCGTTGCCAGCCGCCCGTGACCTTGATCCGGTCGAATCGCTCGACGAGCAACACGTCGTTGCCTGCGGCGCGAACGAGCGAGACGGATGCCGCTCTGATGCCGCACAAGGCGGCAAGCCGCATGGCTATGAATTCTCCTTTGACGACGCTGTAAAGGTCGGCAGACGAGGAAAATTTCGCGACATGCTTGACGGCGTCATCCTCGATCAGCGCCTTTGGCCTTGCGCCGCCGATCGAGCTGCCGTGATGCAGCGCCTGATCTAATTCGGGGGTGAGCGGAATACCTTTCTCTACCCGCTCCGCCGATTGGACAAGCTCTTCGAGAGTGGCATTGGCCAGTGCGCGCGGCTCGTAATGCGTGGGCGAAAACTGAAAATCGAGCGCGCCGATGCGGTCCGAGCCTGATTCCAGCAAGAACGTCAGTTCTGAAATATCGAGCCGCGCGATTTCATCGCCCTTCACACCGAATTTGCGGTTTAGGATAACCCGTCGTCCCCAGGCATCAGGGGCAGCATCGCGGATGCATCCCGGCATGGTTAGGCCAGGAAGCAAAGGCAATTCGCCTGCCTTCAGGGGCAGTTCCGGGAGATAAAGCGGGATCGCGCTGCCCAGTTCACGAAAGCTCCTGCCATAGTTGAAGCTGACGAGTCCGTCATGGGCATATAGCCGCCCGGCGACAACCGGCGCGGTCTCGCCCGGCAGCCAGACCCAGACATAGGCTTCGTCGTACTTGGGGACCTTAGAACTCATCGACGATCTGCTTGCCGGCCTTGTAGACGTGCTTCGGCAGCAGCGCGATGCGATCGTCCATGCGGCCTGTGAGGGCTGTGATGCCATTGCCGTCGGCATCGAACAGCTTCACACCGACAATGGCAGCAGCTTCGAACATCAGTCCGATTTCGACTTTGGGATCGCCCTTCTCGATGCGCTGCAGGGTGCTGCGTGAAACACCGATTCTCTCGGCTAACTCCTGTGCGGTTAACCGGTGCTGCATCCGGCCAAGCCGGATGGTCTTACCGAAAAGGCCAAGCGCTTCCATCGCGTAGCGCGAATAGGTGCGTTTATGCGTTGCCTTCATTCGGGTCTCTGTGACCTAAACATGATCCATATCGCTTTCTTTCGACCTTTATATAGGTAATGTCACAGAGCGACTGCCAAAGTCAAGACTCCGTATCGCAAGCGTTACCCATCCGAACGAGGAAGGCGGATATTGCCTACGGCTCCTGCACAACCGGCCAGCTCTGCGCGCCTCGGGCGAGGCGGAGATCTGGCGCTGGATCGCGGACAGCCTTGAGACGCCTCGCATGAGTCATTCATGGGCGGTCCCTGGTGCGAGGCCGCGGCGCTCGACTGCTGGCCGACATTCTCGGCGGCGGGACCCGCAGCCGGCTACACCAGCACTTTTCGACCACATACGCGCCCAGCTTCTCTCCGAAATCATTGCCAATGAGCGCGAACCTCATGCGATCGCCGAGCTGGCCTGGCGGCGCGGAATCTACGGCACGCATCCGTATTCGAGACCGCCCAAGGGAGGCTGACTAGCGTAACGCCCTCCGATCTAAGCGCCTTCCACAAAGCCGCTTTCGCACGCGACGGGCTGCATGTGGCGGTCGTAGGCGACATAGATGCCAAGCCCTGAGAGTAAGGCTCTACCAGCTGTTCGGCGATTTGCCTCAGAAACAGGCGCTTGCCGGCGCGAACCAGTGGTATCGCGAGGGCGAGCACGCCGAGCGCTTTTCCTCCGCCCTACACTGACCACAGACCCGCACGCAACGAAGCCGCGCTCGATCTTATCGTGGCGTGGCTAGGTGCAATGTTTGCTCTCGCCCATCAGGCCGGCTTTCCCGATGGCGTGGTCAACCTGATCTATGCGTCCGAAGGTGATCGCGTCGGCCGTGAACTATGCACCAATTCCAAGATTCGAAAGATCAGCTTTACCGGTTCGACCGAGGTCGGACGGCTGCTGATGCGTCAGTGCTCTGACCAGATCAGGTCAGCCTTGAACCCGGCGGCAATGCACCTTTCATCATCTTCGATGATGCCGATATGACGGTGCGGTCCAGGCGAAGTTCCGCAATGCCGGCCAGACCTGCGTTTCCGCGAACCGCATTTACGTCCAATCGAGCGTTCACGATGAGTCCGCCGAGAAATTTGTGGAGAAGGTCCGGCACTTGTCAGTGGTCCGACGTCTACTCCCGGAGCGAAGCCGTCGCCAACCCAAGATCGAGTCCCACATCGCAGATGATAATTCGATGCGGGGCCGAACGATAAATATGCATGCTTTGGCCACCCCGAGGCAGGGCTCATTGAGATGATCCGACCGCCTTGGAACAAAGATGGGGTAGAGCAGATGAAGCGTTGGCAGCGTGTCTCCATTCGACGCGAGCGCTGAGGATGGGATCACGATCATTCGCATCACGCGCAGCCGCAAGGGCGACGCCATGGCTACTTTGGAATCGTTGAAGTGGTTTGAGCCGGACAGTCACAAATACACCCGTTACGCCGCGGCTCAGGAAACGGGGCGGCGTCCGGCGGTGGAGGTGCTCGCTGACTTAAAAAGGTGCGGGCAGTCGTTGCGCTTGAGAGCGACGACATTTGGGATCCGGCACGGGGTGACCTGCTGCCAATCGGCAGTTAACAGGGTCCGACAAAAGTGTGCACAACATGCTGCTGAAGTGGCCTCCGGAAGCGCTACCGGAAGTTACGCGTCTTGAACTTGATAGGGTCGATATGGTCATACTGCATCGACGATGTCGCGCCCCTTCGGCATGCCGCGCGGATCGATGCCCGATCCGCCGTGATGAGCCTCGTCCCTCGGCCGTGCGGCAACGGAAACGGCGTCTTGCGGTTTCCCACGCTGGCCAGCCCAGCCGACAGATCGGTCAGCTCGTGGGCGACGAGGTGCACCACCTCCTCTTCCCGCCGGATGCGTCCGCGGACGCCGAGCATGGCCGACGCAAGAAGCACGCGCCGGAATTTCTCGAAGATCTTGACCCAGACGACGACGTTTGCCGCACCCCGTCTCATCCTCCAGAGGAACATGAAGCCTTTGGCCGAGCCCGGCCGCTGCCGGACCAGCACCAGGCCGGCGGCCTCGAGCCAGCTTCTGCCTCGCGCCTGCATAGCATCCTGACAGGTCACGGTGCGGCGCCGGTTAGGCGGCACGCCGATTTTGGCAACGCTAGCCTGTGAACTGAAGAATGAAGGTCGGACTTGCGGCACATCGATTACGTTCAAATGATAAGTTGCTGCCCGGCGAGGTCGTTTCAGCGCATCTCGACTGGTGGGTCGGCAAGACAATGCGGAACGGAAATGATCGCAGGCGTAAAGGACGGCTTTCGGGGCCGGAAGCTTCAGGCCTGGAACCGGACCCCAGTTTGGCGCAAGCATCGTGGCCTCCGCCCGGTCAGGCATTCACCGGCTCGCGAAATGCCAATTGATTCTGCTTAACCGGGCATGCCTAAACGGCCACTTGCGTTCCGATCTCGACCACACGTCCGGTCGGGATCTGGAAATACTCCGTCGCGTCGGCGGCCGTGCGCGCCAAGCCGATGAACAGCTTGTCCTGCCACACCGGCATGCCGGAGTTGGGTGACGCCTTGAGCGAGCGACGCGACAGGAAGAAGGACGTCGTCATGATGTCGAACTTCCAACCCTGCTTGCGGCAGATCGCCAGCGCACGCGGGATGTTAGGCTGTTCCATGTAGCCGAAGGTCAGTGTCACCCGCATGAACAGCTCATTGATCGTTTCCATCTTGATCCGCTCGCTGTCGGGCACCACGGGCTGCTGCGCCGTCACCACAGAGAGGATGACGTTCTGTTCGTGCAGCGCCTTGTAGTGCTTCAGGCTGTGCATCAACGCGTCGGCGCACTGGCGGGATCGCTGGTCAGGAACACGGCCGTACCGGACACCAGCTGCGGTTTCTTCTTCAACAGATTGCCCGCAAGGAAATCGAGCGGAATCTCGTTCCTGCGCGTCTTGTCAAATAGATACCTGCTGCCTCTTATCCAAGTCCACATGGTCATCACGATCACTGCGGCAATGGCAAGCGAGGCCCAGCCGCCTTCGAATACCTTGACGATGTTAGCTGCAAAGAAGCCGGTATCGATGAAGACGAACACCGCCATTAAGGCTATCGCGACGCCGAGCGGCCATTTCCAGATGCGCGTCATCACAACAAAAAGCAGTATGTTCGTCACCAGCATATTGCCGGTCACCGAAATACCGTAGGCCGAGGCCAGCCGGCTGGATTCGCCGAAGCCGACCACCAGCAGCATCACCACCAGCGCCAGCATCAGGTTGATGCGCGGCAGATAGATCTGGCCCGACTGTTTTTCCGACGTGTGCTGGATGACGAAACGCGGCAGCATGTTGAGCTGTACCGCTTGCCTGGTCAGCGAAAAGGCGCCGGAGATCACCGCCTGGCAGGCGATCACGGTCGCCGCCGTGGCAAGCACGACCATCGGAATAAGCGTCCAGCCCTGGTTCATCTCGAAGAACGGATGACCGACAACGCCGCCATTTGCCAGCACGAAGGCGCCTTGCCCGACATAATTGAGCAACAGACAAGGGAACACGATCGCCAGCCAGGCGAGCACGATCGGCTTGCGGCCGAAATGGCCGAGGTCGGCGTAGAGCGCCTCGGCTCCGGTGACGGCGAGGAAGACTGCACCAACCGTAACGAAGGCGACGTCAGGCGAGTTGACCAGGAACGACACGATGTAATGCGGGCTGATTGCCAGCAGGATTTCCGGGTCGTCCATGATGTGGTTGAGCCCGGAAAGGCCGATGGCCAGGAACCACAGCGCGGTAACGGGTCCGAACACCAATCCTACGCCGCCGGTGCCAAACCGCTGTACCGCAAACACGATCGCCAGGATGGCCAGTGTCAGCGGCACCACATAGGGCTGGAACGTCGGCGTGACGACATTCATACCTTCGACCGCCGACAGTACCGAGATTGCCGGCGTAATGACGGCGTCGCCAAAAAAAAGCGCCGCGCCGACGATGCCGATGCCGATGCCGAGGATCACCGCAGAGCGGGTCGGGAAACTGTTGCGCGCCAGCGCCATAAGCGACAGCACTCCGCCCTCGCCTCGATTGTCGGCGCGGAGCACGAACATGATGTATTTGATCGTCACGGTGATCGTCAGGGACCAGATGATCAGCGAGAGTACGCCGAGGATGTCGCCACGGCTGGCGACGTTGCCACCCGCTGATGCATGCAACGCCTCGCGAAATGCATAGATCGGGCTGGTGCCTATATCGCCATAAACGACACCTAGTGCGCCCAACATCAGCGCCTTGGTGCTGTGCTGCTCGACCTCAGAATGGCTCGATTGTTCGACAGGTTCTGCCTCGTTACCAGCATTGGTAAGGGCCATGGACGACACTCCGACAAGCGCGCGGTGCTCTACGCTTGCTGCACTGCAATATCAAGTTCCGTCACGTAATGTCTGCCGTCTCGCCTGTCGTTGCTCGCCTTGGTAGACTCGCCAGCCCGCAGCCCTACCGAGCAGCAATAGCGCCCCGGCAGAACCCTCAATCGCCCAGATCAATGAATGGTTATCGCCCACAGTGCCCCCCGCGATGCGGCCGATGGCGACCAGGGTGTCGTGGGCGCACAAGGATGGCGCTTTCCTGATGACGCCGTGCTCCAGGTGTGATCGCACCGTTGCTGCGCAAGCCATTTACTTGCTCGTCCCAGCGAGGACCGTGGCCAACTGGAACGCAGGGGCCACGCCGCTCACCGGCCGCACTTTGCGGCGCAGATAACGATTCGATCTCCGCGGCGAGATTCTGGTTGAAGAAGCCACCAAGCTTGTCGAAGGACACACGGTCGTAATATCGACATGCCAGTATCCGCAACCCAGAAAAGCTCCTTCGGCTCCGCTGCGCGCGCCACGAACAACCCGATCTTCTCTGCGAAGAGGACGCCGTAATCCTTCAGGTTGAAGCCAAACCGGGGGGCGGCCGTGACGTATGGGCGAAGGGCTAGGAGGCGGGTTCGGTGAGGAACGGCATTGATGTCCACGCCGTCTCCTGGAAAGACAGAGGAATGCGGTGTCACCGACTGGCGCCGGAGGTTGATCCGGTGATTAGGAGGAGCACTCGTTGTCGGATTCTCGACGATGTCGGACATCTGACACAACGCTGCCAGAGCGATCGCATTGTTCCGAAACGATTTTCCCAGTTGGCACGACAATTGCGGTCCTATGCGCAAAAGCAAACTAGACCTGAGAGCCGCACCGCATGAATGTAGCCTCCCAATATCTTCTCCCGTCTGTGGCGCACCACGAAGCCGGGCACGCGGTGGCCGCCATCGTTTTGAACCGTCAGGTGTTCGACGACGACCGTGAACTCCCTGCTTTCTCAAGTGTTAGTATTTACCCCGACGCCGGTGACGGAGAGTGCGGTGGTTTTGTCGAAGGCACGGTTTTCTATTCAGCGCAAGGATTCACCTCGGAGCGAAAGCCGATTTTCGAGAACGATATGGATCGACATTTCCAACGCGATGAAGCGATCCAAGAGATAGTTGCGTGTCTGGCAGGTCCTTTTGCAGAATCCGCATTCGAAGGCTATCTGGACCCGCG
>NZ_RZTI01000175.1:0-10001 GCF_003997275.1 Mesorhizobium sp. M6A.T.Ce.TU.002.03.1.1 | reverse complement strand
GGCCCTCCGGCGTGCCCGCCGATGCTCTCATGAAGGTCAATGGGCTGAGCGCGACCAACGGGCTGAAGACCGGCCAGAAGCTCGTCATCCCGGCCTATGCCTATTCGGGCAAGAAACCGGCGCCGAAGCTTGCCGACGCCAAGCCTGCGAACGACACCAAGCGCGATTTGCCGGCCAAGGCGCCGGAGATGGTGGCCGTGCTGCCGCAGCAGCCGAAGCTCAAGGAGAGCAAGTCCGCCGCGCAGGTGGATGCCTCGGCGGCCGCAAACCAGCCGAAAGACGGAAAAACCGCGCCTAAGACGACTAGTGGCGGTGGCGCCTACACGGTCCAGCAGGGCGATACGCTGTCGGCCATCGCCAGGAAAACCGGCGTCGGCGTGGCTGCGTTGAAGCAGGCGAACGGCATGCAGGACGGCCTGCTCAAGATTGGCCAGACCCTGAAGGTGCCGGCCGGCGGAACCGCGACGGTTGCCAGCGCCAAGCCGGCAAAGGTCGATCCGGTAACGACAGCCACCACTTCGCCTGCGGCAAAGACCACGCCGTCGGAGACGCTCGCCGCCTACACGCCGCCGAAGAAGGATGCGAAGGTCATCCAGCAGGCCGAGGACGATGACGCGGTGGCGCCCAACGCCACAGGCATCGGCAAGATGCGGTGGCCGGTGCGCGGCCGCGTGATCTCCGGCTTTGGCGGCGGCAAGGACGGTGTCGACATTGCCGTGCCGGAAGGAACCCCGGTCAAGGCGGCCGAGAACGGCGTCGTCATCTATGCCGGCGATGGTCTCAAGGAATTCGGCAATACGGTGCTGGTTCGCCACGAGAACGGGTTGGTCACGGTCTATGGCCACGCCCGTTCGATCGAGGTCCAGCGCGGCCAGAAGGTCAAGCGCGGCCAGGAAATCGCGCAGTCCGGCATGAGCGGCACCACCGACTCGCCGAAACTGCATTTCGAAGTCCGCAAGAACTCGGCGCCGGTCGATCCTTCGACCTATCTTGAATAAAGGAAGTCGATCCTTCGACCTATCTCGAATAGAAGAAGAAAAGCGATTGCGCGCCGCCTGACCTCCAGTCCGGCCCGCCGGCTCAGCCCGCTCCGTAAGGGGCGGGCTTTTTCAGTCGCTTTTCTGGACCATGATCTTGTCCGAAAACCGGGCTCCACTTTTCGGGATCATGGTCTAATCCTTGAGCGATTTGCCGAGCCGGCCTGCCAGATCCTGGGTGAACTGCCAGGCAACGCGGCCCGAACGGCTGCCGCGCGTCGTCGCCCATTCCAGCGCCTCGGCGCGCAGCGTCTCGGGGTCGATGGCAAGGCCGTGATGGCTGATATAGCCGTCGATCATGTCGAGATACTCGTCCTGTGAGCATTTGTGGAAGCCGAGCCAGAGGCCAAAACGATCGGACAGCGAAACTTTTTCCTCGACCGCCTCCGATGGGTTGATCGCGGTCGAGCGTTCATTGTCGATCATGTCGCGCGGCAATAGATGTCGCCGGTTCGAGGTGGCATAGAAGATCACATTGGCCGGACGGCCCTCGACGCCGCCTTCGAGCGCCGCTTTCAGCGACTTATAGGACGTGTCGTCATGGTCGAAGGACAGGTCGTCGCAAAACAGGACAAAGCGGTAAGGTGCTGCCTTCAGCAAATTCATAAGCTTCGGCAGCGTGTCGATGTCCTCGCGGTGGATCTCGATGAGCTTGAGCGGCAGGTCCAGCTTTGCCGACGCGTTGACCGCCGCGTGCACGGCCTTGACCAGCGAGGACTTGCCCATGCCGCGCGCTCCCCACAACAGCACGTTGTTGGCTGCATAACCGGAAGCGAAGCGCTCGGTGTTGTCGACCAATATGTCGCGGACGCGGTCGACGCCGCGGATCAGGCCGATGTCGACGCGATTGACCTTGAGCACCGGCTCCAGATAGCCGGCATCAGCCTGCCAGACGAAGCAATCGGCCTTGCCGAGATCGGTTTCCGGCACCGGCGGCGGAGCGAGGCGGGCGACCGCCTCGATCAGGCGGTCGAGCTTCTTGTTCAGGGCTTCGATGGTGCTGTCGCTCATTTTATCTTTGCACTCAGGAGGGGATGACACGGAACCCAATTTGGTTCCGGCATTTCGGAACCAGTTCCAACCTTTTGTTAGAGCATGATCTTTTCCGAAAACCGGGCGTCGTTTTCGGGATCATGCTCTAACACGGCTCAACCAGCCGGAAAAGCAGCCGAAATGCCTGACCGCAGTTGCATTGGCAACTTTACCGACTATATTCCGGCGAAATTTCACGGGGCCGCCAAATTTTCCCAGGACGGTTTGGCGGCCGTTTTTCAAAATTCAGGAGTACCTCGATGTTCGTGACACCGGCATATGCCCAAGGCGTCGGCGCCTCCCCGGATATGTTCATCAGCATTTTGCCGTTTGTCCTGATTTTCGTGATCATGTATTTTCTGATCATCCGGCCGCAGCGCACGCAGTTGAAGAAGCGCGGCGAGATGCTGGCGGCGGTTCGCCGCGGCGACACGGTCGTCACCGGCGGCGGTTTCGTCGGCAAGGTGACCAAGGTGATCGACGACAATGAACTCGAGATCGATCTCGGCGGTGGCACCAAGGTAACGGCGCTGCGCTCGACGATCGCAGACGTGCGCGTCAAGGGCGAGCCGGTGGCGAACCAGAACGCCAAGAAATAATCGGATGTCGGCGGGACGATCCGCCAGAACGCCCTGACGGACGACGCCGATGACTCTGATCTGCGGTGGCTGTGGCCATCGCAGGGGCTCTGATGCGCCCAGTCTTCTCGCTGCCAGCCCGCTCGCCCCGTCCAGGTCGCCAACGATCTCGTCGTGCTATTGCCCGCTGGTGCCTTGCCAGCAAGATTGACAATAGTTGAAGAAAGCCCGATGGCAGCACCAAAGTGAACTGCCTTGTGCTCGAGGCGAGCATTTGGCGAACCAGAACGCCAAGAAATAACCCCATTCCAGGCGGAACGATCCGCCAGAACGCCCTGACGGACGACGCCATATGCTTTATTTCTCGCGCTTCAAGATGATCCTGATCTGGCTGGCCGTGGCCGCCACAGTGATCCTCGCTGCGCCCAATCTTTTCTCTGCCAGCACGCTGGCCCAGCTTCCTAATTGGGTGCCGAAGCGCCAGATGACGCTCGGCCTCGATCTGCAGGGCGGCTCGCATATCCTGCTCAGGATGGATCCGAACGATCTGATCAAGGATCGGCTGGAGACGACACGCGACGAAATCAGGACGCGCCTGCGCGACGCCAAGATCGGTTACACCGGCCTTTCCGGATCAGGCCGGGCCGTGCAGGTCCGCATCACCGATCCCGGTCAGCTCGAAGCCGCCAAGACGGCGCTGAAGACATTGACCGACCCGGTGGCAGCCGGCCTGTTCAGCGGCGGCTCCGTCCAGGAGATGTCGCTTGATGATTCCGAGCCCGGCCTGCTCAAGTTCGCCGTCACCGATGCCGGCATCAAGTACCGCACGTCGACGGCGTTGGCGCAGTCGCTCGAGGTTGTCGAGCGCCGCGTCAACGAGCTCGGCACCACCGAGCCGATCGTGCAACGCCAAGGTGAAGACCGCATTCTGGTCCAGGTGCCGGGCCTGCAGGATCCGCAGAGGCTGAAGGACATTCTTGGCCAGACCGCCAAGCTGACCTTCCAGATGGTCGACCAGTCGATGCCGGTGCAGGACGCGCTCAACGGTCGTCCGCCAGCGGGATCGTCGGTATTGTATTCGCAGGATGATCCGCCGGTTCCGTACCTGATCGAGAACCGCGTCATCGTTTCGGGCGAAAATCTCACCGATGCGCAGGCGACGTACAATTCCCAGACCAACGAGCCGGTGGTTTCGTTCACCTTCGATTCCAAGGGAGCGGCGCGCTTCGGCCAGGCGACCTCGCAGAATGTCGGCAAGCTGTTTGCCATTATCCTCGACAATCAGGTGATTTCGGCGCCGCAGATCCGCGAACCGATCCTTGGCGGCAACGGCCAAATCTCGGGCAATTTTACCGCCGAGAGCGCCAACGACCTCGCCGTGCTGTTGCGTGCCGGCGCGCTGCCGGCGACGCTGACGGTGATCGAAGAGCGCACGGTAGGTCCTGGGCTCGGCGAAGATTCCATTCACGCCGGCAAGGTCGCCGGCGTGGTCGGGTCGATTCTCGTCGTCGCCTTCATGTTCGTCGCCTACGGCTTCCTCGGCTTCCTCGCCAACCTTGCGCTGGCGGTGCATGTGGCGATGATCATCGGGCTGCTGTCGCTTCTGGGAGCGACGCTGACCTTGCCGGGCATTGCCGGTATCGTGCTGACCATCGGCATGGCGGTCGATTCCAACGTTCTCATCTACGAGCGCATCCGCGAGGAGCGAAGAGCCGGCCGCTCGGTCATCCAGGCGATCGACACCGGTTTCACCAAGGCTCTGGCGACCATCGTCGATTCCAACGTCACAGCGCTGATCGCGACCGTGGTGCTGTTCTGGATCGGCACGGGGCCGGTGAAGGGTTTTGCCATATCCTTCGCCATCGGCATTCTGACTACCGTCTTCACCGCCTTCACCTTCACCCGGTTGCTGGTGTCGATCTGGCTTCGCCGGGCGCGGCCGAAGGAATTGCCGCGGGCGCCGGTGACCTTCATTCCGCCCGGTACGAGAATTCCGTTCATGGGCATCCGCCGCTGGACGTTCGCTCTGTCGAGCCTGCTATCGGTGCTGTCGGTCGTGCTGTTCATGACCGTCGACATCAATTACGGCATCGACTTCAAGGGCGGTTCGCTGATCGAGGTGCAGGCCAAGGATGGCACCGCCGATCTTGCCGATATCCGCGGCAGGCTGACGGAACTCAACATCGGCGAAGTGCAGGTCCAGCAATTCGGCGAGCCGAACGACGTTTTGATCCGCGTCGGCACACAGGATGGCGGCGAGAATGCCGAGCAGACCGTCATCGACAAGGTGCGCGGCGAGCTGCAGGACCAGTATGATTTCCGCCGCGTCGAAGTGGTGGGGCCGACGGTTTCCGGCGAGCTCGCCAAGCAAGGCACGATCGCTATGCTGGTCGCGCTGCTTGGCATCCTGGCCTATGTGTGGTTCCGCTTCGAATGGCAGTTCGCGGTCGGCGCCATCATCGCCACGGTCCACGACATCGTCATGACCATCGGCTTCTTCGTCATCACTGGGCTCGAATTCAACCAATCGTCGCTGGCGGCGATCCTGACCATCATCGGCTATTCGCTGAACGACACGATCGTCGTCTATGACCGTGTTCGCGAGGATCTCAGGAAATACAAGAAGATGCCGCTGCCGGAATTGTTGAACAACGCCATCAACGAAACGCTGTCGAGAACGACGCTGACCGCGGTGACGACGATCCTGGCGCTTCTGGCGTTGGTCCTGTTCGGCGGCGAGGTGATCCGCTCGTTCACGCTGGCGATGCTGTTCGGCGTCGTCTTCGGAACCTATTCGTCGATCTTTATCGCCGCTCCGTTGCTCATCCTGTTCAAGCTGCGGCCACAGGCCGCGGCGGCCGACGAGGAGAAGCGGGTGAGCGGCGGCAAAGCCGTGGCAACCTGACGATTGCTGCGCCCGTGGCAAAAGGCATCGTCATCCGCGAAGCGCATTTCCCCGGCCGTGCGCCGATCGAGGCCTACGGCAATGGCGGGTTCCGTTTCGCCGACATGTCGCATCGCGGCTCGCTGCTGTGCCTGCCGTCGGGCATCTACGGTTGGGAGCCGGCTGATCCCCTGGCGCTGACGGCGGCGGATTTCGCCAAGCTGCTCAACGAGGCTGACAAGGTTGAGATCCTGCTGGTCGGCGCCGGCAAGGATCTCAAGCCGTTGCCGGCAGCGCTGCGTGCCGCGCTGAAGGCGGCGGGCATTGCGGCCGACCCGATGTCGACCGGCGCTGCCGTGCGGACCTACAATGTTCTTCTGGCGGAAAACCGTGCGGTGGCCGCCGCACTGATTGCCGTCGAGTGACGTGAGCGAAAACGCCAAAATCGTCATGGAAACGGTGCGAGCCGCCGACCATGACCGCTATGTTTCCGCGCTCTATGCGCCTGAAGACAAGCGTGACGCGCTGTTTTCGCTTTATGC
Organism: Mesorhizobium sp. M6A.T.Ce.TU.002.03.1.1; assembly: GCF_003997275.1. Lineage (NCBI taxonomy): Bacteria > Pseudomonadati > Pseudomonadota > Alphaproteobacteria > Hyphomicrobiales > Phyllobacteriaceae > Mesorhizobium > Mesorhizobium sp. M6A.T.Ce.TU.002.03.1.1. The sequence continues at coordinate 3,928 of NZ_RZTI01000175.1, read as the reverse complement.
CTTCAATGCCGAGATATCAGGCATCCGCGACCGTATCCGCGAGGCGCTTCCCGGCGAGGTGCGGCTGCAATGGTGGCGCGATGTCATCGCAGCCGATGACGACGTGGCAGGCAGCGGCCATCCCGTCGCGGACGCGTTGAAGGCGACGATTTCCACCTACGGTCTGCCAAAACCCGCCTTCGAGAACATGCTCGAAGCTCGCATTTTCGATCTCTATGACGACCCCATGCCGTCGCGCATCGATCTGGAAGGCTATTGCGGCGAGACCGCAGCGGCGCTCATCCAGCTGGCGGCGATGGTGCTTGATCCCGTCGAAGCGCCGCGGTTTGCCGAACTTGCGGGCAGGGCAGGCTGCGCCCAGGCGATGACCGGCCTGTTGCTGCTGCTGCCGCAGCACCGCAAGCGCGGCCAATGCTTTGTCCCGGCCGACATTCTGGCCGCAGCAGGGTCCTCGCCGGAGGAGTTCTTTACAGGCGATGGTGGGCTGGGGGCGGAACGCGCTGTGGCCGCGATGATCGCGCTGGCGCGGGAGCATCTTGCGGCATTCGAAGGCGGCGCGTCGGCTTTGCCGGTTTCGCTGCGCCCGGCATTTCTGCCGCTGGCTCTCTCTCGCGCTTATCTCGGCAAGATGGAAAGTTCTCCTCATTCACCTCTGAGCGGCGTGGCACGGCTCTCGGCCTGGCGCCGCCATTGGCTGCTGTTGCGCCGCGCGACTCGAGGCTGGCCGGACACCTGAAGGCTGACACGAACTCCGTAACTGCTATTCCGCCGCTTCCGCCCGCGACGGCAGCCCCAGCCATTCGCGGCAGTCGGCCAGCGCGCGTGACGTCACCGCACGCCGCTTGGCGACGGTCTTGTCCTTGCCGCGCAGGCGCTTTCCCTCTGACTTCGGTGCTTCCACCGGTGGGAACAGGCCGAAATTGACATTCATCGGCTGGAAGGAGCGTTTTCCCGGCTCGTCGTCGGAGACGATGTGACCGCCGGTGATGTGGTTGAGCAGCGCGCCAAAGGCTGTGGTCAACGGTGGCAGCGCCGGTGCGTGGCCCAACCGTTCGGCGGCGGCAAAGCGACCGGCAAGCAGGCCGATGGCCGCACTTTCGACATAGCCTTCGCAACCGGTGATCTGGCCGGCGAAGCGCAGGCCGGGCCGCGATTTCAGCTGCAGCGAATGGTCAAGCAGCGTCGGCGAATTGATATAGGTGTTGCGGTGCAGGCCGCCGAGGCGGGCGAATTCGGCGTTCTCCAGGCCCGGGACAGTGCGGAACACGCGCACCTGCTCGGCGTGCTTCAGCTTGGTCTGGAAGCCGACCATGTTGTAGAGCGTGCCCAGCGCATTGTCCTGGCGAAGCTGCACGACGGCATAGGCCTTCACCGACGGATTGTGCGCATTAGTCAGCCCCATCGGCTTCATCGGCCCATGGCGCAGCGTCTCGACGCCGCGCTCGGCCATGATCTCGATCGGCAGGCAGCCGTCGAAATAGGGCGTGCCTTCCCATTGCTTGAATTCGGTCTTTTGGCCCTCCAGAAGCGCCCCTACGAAGGCGAGATATTGCTCCTTGTCCATCGGACAGTTGATGTAATCCTTGCCGGTGCCGCCGGGTCCGACCTTGTCGTAGCGTGACTGGAACCAGCAAATGTCCATGTCGATCGTGTCGAAATGGACGATCGGCGCGATGGCATCGAAGAAGGCGAGCGCATCCGCGCCGGTCACTTCCGCGATCGATTGGGCGAGCCCAGGTGCGGTCAGCGGGCCGGTGGCGATGATCGCCTGGTCCCAGTCCGCAGGCGGCAGACCGGGCACTTCCTCGCGCTGGATGGTGATGAGCGGGTGCGCTTCGAGCTTGTTGGTCACCGCTTCGGAAAATCCGTCGCGGTCGACGGCAAGCGCGCCACCGGCCGGCACCTGGTGGGCATCGCCGGCGCTCATGATCAGCGATCCGGCCAGCCGCATTTCGGCATGCAGCAGGCCGACGGCGTTGGTCTGCGCATCGTCGGAACGGAAGGAATTGGAACAGACCAGCTCGGCCAGCCCATCCGTCTTGTGCGCATCGGTGCCGCGGACGGGGCGCATTTCATGCAGGACAACGGGAACGCCGGCTTCGGCCGCCTGCCAAGCGGCTTCGGAGCCGGCGAGACCGCCGCCGATGACGTGAATGGGATTCTTGTTCATGAGCGCCGAAATAGTCGCTTGTAGCTGCGATTGCAATTGCCCGAGTTGGCCGCGCTGTTGGCGCCAAGTGCTGCAATCGTCTACTGTCGGAGAATGGACGGGAGTCTCGGGATCTTTGCCAGAGTGATCTTTCTGATAGCCGTCATCGCCACGAGCGGATCAGCGGCCGCCGGCGAACTGGCCGCGACGGCTTCCAAGCGGATCCCCATATGCCATGGCTATAGTTGCAACTATCGCACGATGCTGGCGCTTGGCCCCGGTGACAGCGCGCGTTTCCGCTCCATCCTGCGTGCGGGCGCGGGTTCGCCCCAAGCAGAGCGTTCCGCTGTCAAGAAAGCTGTCCGCTATTTCGAGCAGCGCATTTTCCGGGCTACCGGCGTTCGCGATCTGCCGCAGTCGGAATTCGGTGCATCGCGCATTAGGGGCCAGATGGATTGTGTCGACGAATCGACCAATACGCATTCGCTGCTGGTCTACCTTGCCGAGCGAAAATTGCTCAGGTTTCACAAGGTCGAGGACAATGCCTCGCGAGGCCTGTTTGTCGACGGGCGCTATCCCCATTGGACGGCGGTGATCAGCGACCGCGGAGGCACCGAATGGGTGGTGGATTCCTGGTATGCGGCGATGGGCGGCGCGCCGGACATTTTTCCGCTGAGCCAGTGGAAGAAACGGGGCGTGCTGGAAAGCGGTGCGCTGGACTGACGACAGGGGACGTCCCGCCAAAACGGCTCCCAGAGTGAATCGACCCTGAAAACAACAACACCCGCCGGGGGAGGAGGTCCGGCGGGTGTCGTTTTGCTGGCCGATCCTCGGGAGGAGGTGAAGATCGACCGTATTCGTCATCGCCGGGGAGGAGGTCGGCTTTGACGAAATTCGTTTCGCCCCTGGGAAACAGCGCCCGCCGCGGGAGGAGGTGCGGCGGGCGCCGTTTTTGTGGTCAACCCTCGGGAGGAGGTGAAGGCTGACCGTATTCGTCAGGGTCGGGGAGGAGGTCGACCCTGGCGAAATTCCTTGATTAGATCGCCTTGCGGGCGATGATCTTGATTTCGTCGCGGACGATGCCGAGATCATGCAGCTGGCGGTTCGAAAGGCGACCCAGCTCGGTAACCGTCGAGCGATAAACGCGCCAGTTACGATAGTTGCGGATCAGGTTCATTGTCGTTCTCTTTTCAAGTCAAACTGGTTCGGACCATTTGCGGTCCGAAGAGGATTAGACCGCCTTGCGAGCGACGTAGTGGATGTCGCTGCGGCTGATGCCGAGGTCGGTCAGTTCGCGGTTGCTCAGGCGGCTCAGCTCGGAAACGGTGTCCCGGTAGCGGCGCCAGTTGCGGTAGTTGCGGATCAGGTTCATGGTATTTCTCGTTTCGTCTTTCTTTCGGATCATTCCGTCTTTGTGTACGCCCTGAAGATAGGTGGGGTCATATCGATTTAAAAGCGCTATTGGTGCATGGCAGCAATGCAAATTGTGCAATGCACCATCACGCGGCGCTCACGTGTTCGACATAGATAAGCCGGAATCGGAAAATGTCGTGGCGTCAACGATTTGGCCGGGTCGGCTTAAAAAAAAGACCAAGCTGGGGGAGAAAGGTATGGCGAGCTATTCGTCACGCGTCAGGGCCGATATCGCACGATGGCTGCAGGCCAGCCTGATCGATGCCCCGACAGCCGACGCGCTGACGCGCGACGTCGAAGCCAATCAACGGAGATCGCTGAGCTTCGGTTCGATCCTGGCGATGATGGCGGCGCTGTTGTTTGGCG